>CAVAQY010000057.1:0-16389 GCA_963590865.1 Bacteroidaceae bacterium
CTTTATTTACAAGCGGTTCAAGTAAATGTTAAAGGATTTTCGTGGACAGTAGTGACACTGCATATATAAAATCAAGCAACTCACCAAATATTTCTGCAAATTTAACTTATTTCCCTGCCGAGAGAAAAACTCTGGGGGAGGGGGGATGCCCACGAGATACTAATCTTGAAGGGCATCAGATATTCGATGCTCCCCTACAGGGATCAAGGCTGGATGACGAACTTCCCACTTTATGCCTGTATGGTTTCGTTCTAATACCGTTTTATGATACATAAAAAGAGTCGCAATCTCATGTTTTCCTTGAGATTGCGACTCTTTTTATAGTCGTCTTGTGACGGGGAAATGGAAAGGAATCCTATTTCTTTGCAACGGGACGGACAGGCAAGCCATTGTAACGTTCGATAGCGACTGTTCTTAAGTCATAACGACCGGTAAAAGCATATTCAGAATAAATGGTGTGAAGAGAACTTGACCAACCGATATACTTGCCGTTAACAAAGGGCAGGAATATGGAGTTGCCGTTCTTTTTGCTGACCACCTTTACCCCTGTAATTCCGTCCATGCTTGACGATGATACTTTGCAGCCATTTATAAGCTCATCATAGTCGCTTATTGTCGGCATACGACAGGACTCACCCCAGTTCTGATAAGCCGCATCGTCATCAGAATCGAGTGTGGTGATGCCGTTGCAAAGGTACTTCTTTATCGTAACGTCAGGAGTCCCACCCCCATAAATAGAAGACTGAGCATCAGCATGTTTATAGTTGTCCCACACATATTTATCTTTTGTTTCTATTTCACCCCAGGCATAGAGGTTACCAGTCTCGCTGGGAGACGTTGCACCGACGTTAGTAGTTGCCCAGAGCAGGCCGCTGGTTAGGCCGAGGTCCACAAAGGTGTGGCCGTTGATTAACGTGTTCACAACAACGGGAATGGCGGTTACACTGGCACGGCTGACAGTAAGTTCGCTCCAATTCATGGTCTGGTTGACTGTCCCACTATTCAGCACAATCTCTACGTTGGTGTAGTCGCCCGTAGCCAAGGGAAGATAGAACACACCGACACCGTTTGCAGTTGCATTGCTGAAGGTGAAGGTTACCTTCTTGGCGGTCTCCGTATTGGTAGCAGTCGTAGCAATCGTCGGAGTGTCTGTCAGGTCACTGACCGTAAAGTTGCCCGAGAGCTGCTGGTCGGCAGTGACGGTAAGTGTGCCCGACTCAGCCGGCATCTTGTCGATGCGGATGACAGCCAAACCGCCGAGGTGCTTGAACGTAATGTTTCCGCTTGCAATCGTGCCGATCATCGGCATGTTGGTGGAGTTGGCAAGATAGTCTGCATCCGTTCCGAAAATCTTGCTCTCCACCTTATCATATGTGTACGAAGCGGGGAGATTGTAGGTGGTCCCGTTCTCGTCAAACTTGTGGTTCTCGCTGTAAGGATAAAGGGCGTATGCGCCTACCTTGCCCGTCACTTCGCCTGTAAACTCGGCTGACGTTGTGCCGTTATCAGCAGTTGTGGTGAATTCCGCATTGCCGTAGCTGCTTCCGTTCACGGTCAGTACAGAGATTTTGTCATCCTTGTGCCAGTAGAACTTGGCCATGTTGCTATCCTTGGTCATTCCCACACGCGTCGTGTTGTCGTCAGCCACGGAGGCGGTGAGCGTCATGGTCTGGGTTTCGCCCTGGTTTTGTTTCTGTTCTGCGAGGTCGTCAGAAGCGCAGGAGGTGGCGAGGGCTGCTGCAGCCAAGGCCACGAAAGCTGTGTACTTGTTCTTCATTGTCTTGTTTCTTTCCATTGTTCTACTCCCAGTCTTCGTCAAAGTTGTTCAAGTTTCCGTCTTCAATCGACGTACTATTCACATCGCTGCCAGCCAGTAGGTACTCCTGGATTCCCATTTCTACCACTTCAACAGAAGGGGCCACGTAGCTTTTTTTGTTCATGCCAATTTAAATTTTACTGTTGTGTTATTGATTGGCAGTAAAGGTACAGTACCCTCCCCCCCACGAAAAATCGGGCATTATTTCCAAAAAGGACGCGATTTGTTGATTTATCTCAAGTCATCCATTGGAAAATGACAAGAAGCTTTTTCCTAATGACCGGCTGGGGTTTAAGTGTTCTGCGCCTGAGTGCAGTAGACGTTGCATCCCGAACGAGTCCCGAAGCCATCCCGAACAATAACAAGGTCAAGAATTATAGAATTGAAGAATGACTGCGCCTACTAAGTTTGCTGTGCTCGGGTTTGTCTGCTCAACGCAATTTCCCGCACATGGGTTATGTGGCAGATGACTCTGTTCTCCCATTTGCAGCATAAACACTAAAAAAAAATCCGCACTGCCCGAAAGCAATGCGGATTTAGTGTTTTATGAAGTCGCAAGCGGCTTAGCCGTTGTGCTTCTTCATTATCTTGATCAGCTCAACCACCTTGTGTGAGTAGCCAATCTCGTTGTCGTACCAAGAAACAACCTTTACGAAGTTGTCTGTCAAGTATACACCAGCGTTTGCGTCGAAGATAGAAGTCAGAGCGCAGCCCAGGAAGTCAGAAGAAACCACAGCATCCTCTGTGTAGCCCAGTACGCCTTTCAGTTCGCCTTCAGAAGCCTTCTTCATAGCAGCGCAGATAGCTTCCTTAGAAGCGGCCTTCTTCAAGTTTACAGTCAGGTCAACTACAGACACGTCCAGAGTGGGGACACGCATAGAGATACCTGTCAGCTTGCCGTTCAGTTCGGGGATAACCTTGCCCACAGCCTTAGCAGCACCTGTAGAAGAAGGAATGATGTTGCCGGCAGCAGCGCGGCCACCACGCCAATCCTTCATTGAAGGACCGTCAACGGTCTTCTGTGTAGCTGTTGTAGAGTGAACGGTTGTCATCAAACCTGTCTCGATGCCGAAGTTGTCATTCAGCACCTTAGCGATAGGAGCCAAGCAGTTTGTTGTGCAAGAAGCGTTGGAAACGATCTTCTGTCCGTTGTACTTGTCGGTGTTCACACCGCAAACGAACATGTCAGCCTGATTGCCGTTAGCGTCAGCCTTTGAAGGAGCTGAAAGCACAACATACTTTGCACCAGCCTTCAAGTGCTTCTCTGCCTTGTCGTAAGCGAGGAAGAGACCAGTAGACTCAACTACATACTCTGCGCCAACCTCGTCCCACTTCAGGTTTTCGGGGTCACGCTCAGCAGTAACACGGATATGGTTTCCGTTTACAATCAGCTCGCTCTTCTCAACGTCAGCCTCAATGGTGCCGTTGAACTGGCCGTGCATTGTGTCGTACTTCAGCATGTAAGCCATGTAATCAACCGGGCACAAGTCGTTGATGGCAACTACCTGTACATCCTTAGCGTTCTCAGCCTCAACCGTAGAACGGAAAACGAAACGACCGATACGGCCAAATCCGTTAATACCAATCTTAATCATCTTTACTTCTTTATTATTAAAGGGTTTAAAATAATTGTTTATCCTCAATCTTTCCAACTGCCGCAAGAAGCACCCTTATTTGAGTAATGAATATCCAAAAACGGTGCCATACACAGCACTTTTCCATTTTTTCGAGCGCAAAGTTACGAAATGTTTTTATATTTGCACAAGAGTTTGGTATTAAATAAATCAAAAAGAACAATAGTATGAGTAAATTCCTAAATGAGTTCAAGACGTTTGCAGTGAAAGGAAATGCCGTTGACATGGCGGTGGGTGTAATTATCGGCGGTGCGTTCGGCAAGATTGTCTCGTCGATAGTCAACGACATCATCATGCCGCCCATCGGCTGGTTGATAGGAGGAGTGAACTTCACCGACCTGAAAGTTACGCTTCCATCGGTGTCGATAGGGTCCGAAACGATGGAATCGGCCACGATAAACTACGGAAACTTCCTGCAAACGCTGATTGATTTCACAATAATCGCCTTCTGCGTGTTCCTTCTGGTGAAAGGCATAAACCGTCTGGCACGCAAGAACAAGGAGAAAGAGGCTGCGCCCGCACCTCCCCAGCCGTCGGCCGAGGAGCGTCTGCTCACAGAGATACGCGACCTGCTGAAGGAGAAGAAGGCTTAACCCCACAGAACACTTACTCAAGCGGTTAAAAACAGAGGCAAAGCCTTTGGTTTTCCGCTTGCTTGCACTACCTTTGCATAAAGTAGGCTGCACTCGGACAACTGAGAGCAAGCTCTCTTGCCGCTTGCTTGCACTACCTTTGCATAAAGTAGGCTGCACTCGGACAATTGAGAGCAAGCTCTCTTGCCGCTCGTTTGCACTACCTTTGCATAAGATAGGCTGCACTCGGGCAGACCTGAACACGCCGCATCGCCAAAGCACGTGATGCGGCGTACACTAAGCAAAAGACACAAAACATACCTAAAAAACGACAATGAAAAGACTACTATCTACTATTGCCCTTTGCGGAACGACGGCTCTTGCAGCTTTCGCCCAAGTGCCCAACCCCGTGGAGGATGTCAACAAAGTTGTGGACAACACCCCCGACAGTATCGCCAAAGCCTTAATGGCCCGTCCTGCACCCGGTTCTAGCCGCAAGGGAAGCAATCCCGTGCTGTTCCTGATAGGCAACTCCACCATGCGCAACGGTACGCTCGGCAACGGAAACAACGGCCAGTGGGGATGGGGATATTTTGAACATAAATATTTCAACGAGAACAAGATCACCGTTGAGAACCAAGCCCTCGGCGGCATGAGCAGCCGCACTTTCTACAACAAGCTGTGGCCAGACGTGCGCAAGGCTCTGAAACCGGGCGACTGGGTAATCGTGTCGATAGGCCACAACGACAACGGCCCGTATGACAGCGGACGTGCCCGTGCCACCATGCCCGGTGCCGGACACGACTCAATCAACGTAACCATAAAGGAAACGGGCGAGAAGGAAACCGTATATACCTACGGGGGGTATATGCGGAAATATATAGAAGACATACGCAAGGCCGGAGCCAACCCCATATTGATGTCGCTCACACCACGCGACGCCTACGGTGACGACGGCAAGATTGTGCGTAAGCCACACAGCAAGTGGCTCGAAGAAGTGAGCAAAGAGGAGGGAGTGCCCTACATAGACCTCAACGAAATATCAGGAAGCAAGCTCGACAAGTTCGGAAAGTGGAAGGAGAGCTACCACTTCTACAAAGATCACATACACACAAGCAAGTTCGGAGCTGAACTCAATGCCCGGTCCGCTGCCGAGGGATTGGCCGAAAGCACCGACCCGAAGTTGGCTCCGCTACAGGCGATGATGAAAGACTTGACCCTGCCTACTGTGAGTGTCAACCGTGAAAAGGGCAAACCTGTGGTATTCATCACCGGTGACTCCACCGTAAAGAACGAGGACAAGGACGAAGACGGCATGTGGGGCTGGGGTTCGCAGGCCTACACCATATTCAACGAAAAGAAGATTACGTGTGCTAACTGCGCCAAAGCCGGACGTTCCACCCGTACCTACCTAAACGAAGGCCGCTGGGACCAGGTGTACAACTCGCTGCAACCTGGCGACTTTGTGCTCATCCAGTTCGGCCACAACGACATCGGTCCTGTGGACGACAAGAAGATGCGCGGCACCATACCCGGCACTTCCGACTCCACACACGTATACAAGATGAAAGAGTCAGGCCGCTACGAACTGGTGTACACCTTCGGCTGGTATCTGAAAAAGTTCATCCAGGACGTGAAAGAAAAGGGAGCCACACCAATACTAGTGTCACTTACACCACGCAACGAGTGGAAAGACGGCAAGATAGAGCGTCGCAACGACTCCTACGGCAAGTGGTATCGTGAGGTGGCCGAGGCAACCGGTACTGAGTTTGTGGACCTGCACAACATCACGGCCGACTATCTCGACAAGAAATGCGGCAGCAAGGAGAAGGCCGCACCATACTACAAGCGCGACCACACCCACACTTCGCTGCTCGGAGCGCGCACCAACGCAAAGAGCATTGCCAAGGGGCTGAAGAAGATAAAGAGTCCTCTGGCCAAGTATCTGAAATAAGGCAAAACGCATGATAGACAGAGCCACCGTTGACCGCATAATAGACGCAGCCGACATCGTTGATGTCGTCTCCGACTTTGTCAGTCTCCGTAAGGCCGGAGTCAACTACAAGGGGCTTTGTCCGTTTCACGACGACAAGACACCTTCGTTTGTAGTGTCACCGGCCAAGGGACTCTGTCATTGCTTCGCCTGTGGCAAGGGCGGAAACGCGGTGAAGTTCATCATGGAGCACGAGCAGATGACCTATCCGGAGGCTCTGAAGTGGCTCGCCAAGAAATACAACATTGAGATAAAGGAACGCGAACTCTCCGACGACGAGAAGCGTGAAGCCAGCGAGAGGGAAAGTATGTTCATCGTCAACGAATGGGCGAAAGACTATTTCCGCGATATTCTCCACAACAACCCCGACGGTCAGACCATAGGCTTGCAGTACTTCCGCAGCCGAGGTTTTCGCGATGACATAATAAGCAAGTTCCAGTTGGGTTATGCCCTACCCGACCGAAAGAGTCTTTCAACGGCTGCACTGAGCCAAGGCTACAAGGAAGAATTTCTCATAAAGACCGGCTTGTGCTACAAGAAAGACAACGGCGAACTCGTTGACCGCTACGCCGGAAGGGTGATATTCCCATGGCTGAGCGTCAGCGGACAGGTGAATGCCTTTGGCGGTCGACTGCTCGACTCACGCACAAAGGGCGTGCAGCAGAAGTATGTCAACTCGCCGGAGTCGGACATTTACCACAAGGACCATGAACTCTACGGACTCTACCAGGCCAAGCGTGCGATAGTAAAGGAAGACAGCGTGTTCATGGTTGAAGGCTACACCGACGTTATCGCCATGCACCAGTGCGGCATAGAGAACGTTGTGGCCAACTCGGGTACCGCATTGAGCGTACACCAGATACACGTCCTGCACCGCTTCACGTCGAACATCGTGCTGTTGTACGACGGCGACGAAGCCGGAATACACGCTGCCATGCGCGGCACGGACATGCTTCTGGCAGAGGGAATGAACATCAAGGTGCTCGTATTGCCCGACGGAGACGACCCGGACAGTTTCTCCAGGAAGCACAATGCGGAGAGTTTCCGCCAGTACATAGCCGACAACCAGACCGACTTCATACGTTTCAAGACCGACCACATGCTGCGCGGAGTGACCGATCCCATCAAGAGGTCGGAGGCAATCAGCAGCATAGTGAAGAGCGTGTCGGTCATTCCCGACCAAATAACGCGCGACACCTATCTGCGAGAGTGTTCCGAACGGTTGGAGATGAGTGAGCAGACGCTTGTGAACACCACCAACCGCTTCATACGCAGCAACAAGGAAGAGAAAGCGAAAGAGTCGGAAAGGGAACAGCGAAGACTGGAAAGGAAAACCGAAGAACAGTCTCAAGGACAACAGGAAAAGCTGCCTGTGATAGGGTTGCACACTGCCGATGAACAGGTGGCCGAAGTGGAGCTTCTGATAATGCAACTCGTGATTCGCCACGGCGAAGAGGTGATATTCGAGGGACTGGAAACGGAAGACGGACAGACGGTAAACCTTACTCTTGCGCAGTATGTGGACTATGACTTTGCACAAGACGGACTGATGTTCAACAACGAACTGTACAACCGGGTGCTCAACGAGGCTGTGGAGCACTGCGGCGAACCCGGATTCAAGTCGGAAGCATACTTCATGGGACACCACGACGTTGACATAAGCAACCTTGCGGCACGACTCGCCATCAACCACTACCAGCTTAGCCGCAGCCTCGAACCGGAGATAAAACCCGAAGACCTGCAGCAGAACATTACCCACCTTGTGCTTGACTTCCGCATAAGCATTGTGAAAAAGCGGTTGAAGGACATACAGGCGCAACTGAAACAGGCAGGAGGCGACATGGAAGCCATAAAGGCTCTCATGCAAGACTACAAGGAAACGCAGCAGTTGCGAGACATTCTCGCCCGACAAATAGGCAGCGACATCATCGCATAAGCATCTTTGGCGCAACGCCACACACCATAACAAAGCACAAATGCACGAGTTGTACCTCACATTTGCCATACTCTACGAGATTGTCGTGGTGCTCACGATAATCCACGTGCTGATGGACAACCGCCAACCGGCCAAGACCATGGCCTGGGCTCTTGTGATATACTTCGTGCCCATTGCCGGAATGGTGCTGTACATTTTCTTCGGTGTCAACACAAGGCGCGAACGGTTGGTGAGTTTGCGCAGCATGAACCAACTGACGAAACGTGCAATGCTCGAGTTTGTGGAACAGCACGACCTCAAGGTGCCTGAAAACCACAAGCAGACGATAGATTTGTTCATCAACCAGAACTTCGCCATGCCGTTCAAGGACAACATCCTTGATGTCTATACCGACGGCTACGGTTTCTTCCACGCCCTCTTAGCCTCCATCAGCAAGGCCAAGAGACATATCCACATGGACTTCTACATATTCGAGGACGACCCCTTGGGCACACTCATTGCCGACGCTCTCATCGACAGGGCGCGAGATGGTGTGGAAGTAAAAGTCATTTATGACGATGTGGGATGCTGGAATGTAAGCCACAAGTTCTTTGAACGTATGCGCGAAGAAGGCATTGAGGTGTGCCCGTTCCTGCCCGTACGCTTCCCTTCGTTCACGAGTAAGGTAAATTACCGCAACCACCGCAAGATAGTAGTCATAGACGGACAAGTGGGATTTGTGGGCGGCATGAACATAGCCCTGCGCTATGTGAAAGGAAAGGACGGCAGACCTTGGCGAGACACAGCGGTCAAGGTGACGGGAGGTGCGGTGTACGGACTGCAAAGGGCATTTCTCATAGACTGGTATTTCGTTGACCGCACACTCATATCCGACCGGAAATACTATCCGCTGCCACTGGTGGCCGAGTCCAACGACTGCATCATACAAATGGTGACGAGCAGTCCCATATCGGTAAACCCGGAGATAATGCAGGGCTACGTCAGGATTATCCTTGCCGCACGCAAATACATATATATAGAATCGCCATATTTCCTGCCAAACGAACCTGTGCTCTTCGCTCTGAAGACAGCCATTCTCGGAGGTTTGGACGTGCGCATCATAGTGCCGTGGCAGACAGATGCGCGCCTTGCTGAATGGGGAGGACGATCATATCTGCGTGAGTTGGTGAAGGCAGGAGCTGGGGTGTATCTATACAATGGGGGATTTCTGCACAGCAAACTGTTCATCTGCGACGACTCACTGGTGTCGTGCGGCTCTGCAAACTTCGACTTCCGCAGTTTCGAGAACAACTTTGAGGGCAACATCTTTATATATGACGAGAGCACTGCACTGCACTTCAAGAAAATATTCCTGCACGACCAAACAAAAACCGTGGCGTTCAAGGACGTGGAGAAGCGCATGAAGCCCAAATTTCTAAAGAGGTTGACAGAAAGTGTGGCAAGGATGCTGTCGCCCCTGTTCTGACTCCGCCCGGGACACGAGAGTTTCAGAACTGGAAGATGGAGAAGTTTACGCTTCCGTAAGCGCGGTGCTCGGCGAAGTGCGGCAATGAACTGAAATCGTTTTTCGCACCGTGTTCAAACACCAGCACGCCACCTTCCTTCACCAAACCCTTTTCCATTATCATTTCCGGAATGCGCGGCAGTTCAGGCAAAGCGTATGGAGGGTCGGCAAAAACAATGTCATACTGTTCCCTGCAAGCCTTTATGAAGCGCAACGCATCGGTGCGCAATGGCAGGCAACTGTCTTCGCCAAGTTTCTTCAAGCACTGCACTATAAACGAATGATGTTCCCTGTCCTGCTCCACGCTGACCACACGAGTGCAGCCTCGCGACAACAGTTCAAGCGAAATGCTGCCAGTACCTGAAAACAAGTCAAGTGCTGCCGCTCCCTCAAAATCAATATAAGAACCGAGAACATTAAATATATTCTCCTTCGCAAAGTCTGTTGTGGGCCTTGCCTTGAATGTCCGCGGAATGTCAAACCGCCGTCCTTTGTATTTTCCGGTTATCACACGCATCGGTTGTCACCTCCCTTTCACAAAAAAAGTCATCAAATCATATGGCATCCTCTTTATCTGCGTAACCGGAGCACGGTTGAAATCGCCTGCCGGATTGACAGTATACACCCTGTGCAGATAGCTTTTCATCTCATCCATGAGCCATTCCTTTTCCGGAATGTCACCCACAAGAAACAGCTCGTCGCCGTCCACATCCATTCCAAGCTGCTTCCACACGCAAAAGATAAAGTAGGACGCATCGTGTGCATTGTCCACCTCAAAGGCGTTGCAGAACTTGAACCGGTTTTTGCCGAAGCGGAACAGTTCCAGATGGCGACCATGGAAATAGCCATAGAGCTTGCCACGTGTTCCGGTAAAGCTGCGCTTGTACAGGTATCTCCACACAGAACCCATAGCAGCTCCGAACTGTACGACGGGAAAGCGGTCGTCTATCACAAGTTTCAGGTCCTTGTTTACACCGAACACAGCCACAGCATTGAGGTCAGGCAACACGTCTGCCACCACCGCCACAGCACCCATGTTGCGCGGAAAGGCATGGGCATACAACTGCGGAGCGTCGCTTTCGTTGTACAGGTCTACCGGAACCATCAACACAGGAGCATCCACAAGCACCAGCACTTTGCGGTAGCCTGCCGACGGAAGGCCGTCCTCCTTGAACGCCTCGCGCAGGTTGGCCGCAAGCGACACACCGCTGCGCACCGTGTACGGTTCGTACATCACCTTGGCTTCGCCGTTTTCCATCCTTACAGCGGCAAACGCCAGCGATCCGCGCCCCACTCTAATCACGAGCCTTTGCCCGTTTGCGCTGCCGGTGTTGGTGTCTGTTGTCATGTTTGTTGTCGTTTCAATCATTGTTGTTGCCCTATGCAAAATTATACATAAATCCTGATTTTTCTTGTATAAGGCCAAGAAATAAGTAGGTGTTCAGAATTATTTGATACGGCCCAAAAGAAAGTGCAGAGACATATAGGCAGGAATTTCCCCTACGGTCGGCACAGCACGGTGCACACCTTGTCCTGAAAAGCACGGGCGTTACTGCCGTGAAGCACACCCTGGTTCAATATGGAGAAGCACAGCACGTGACCATTGGCAGCCGTACAGTAACCCGCAAGCGAATACACTCCCGTAAGCGTACCGGTCTTTGCCCTTACGTTGCTTTCTGCGTGAGTGCCCTTCATGCGCTTGCGCAGAGTGCCGTCCTCACCGGCTATGGGCAACGAAGGATACAGATGCAGATATATGTTGGAGTTTCTGTAAGCGTAGCGCAATAGCTTTGTTTCGATTTCCGCCGATACATAATTGTACAGTGAGAGTCCACTTCCGTCGGCAATCTTGCACATCGAAGGGTCAAGTCCAGCTTTGCCCAACAGCTTCTTTATGGCCGAACGTGCGTGGGCGGCTTTTGCCGGACGGTCACCAGCCGCAGCGGCCACTTGATAGAACAGAGCTTCGGCATACAGGTTGTCGCTTTCCTTCATCATCCGCGTCAGTATCTGGTCAATAGTGTGCGAACGTGCGCACACCACAGAGGCATCTTGCGGAGCTTCGCCCTCAGAGTTGTAAGCATCAACTACAACTCCCGATTCGCGCAACTCGTCAATAAAACGTTCCACAAACCTGTCCTTGCGCGACACAAGCAAAGGTGACAGCACCGGGTTGTCGTCGTCCCAGCACCATCCTTCGCCATACTGTTCCACCTCTTTCATCGACTTGTCGGCCACGATGCGCCCCCGTATAGTGTCAACCCCCATGCTGCGCAGTCCTTCGACAAAGGCATTCATGTCGTCGGCATTAAACCGAGGGTCAAAACCGCCCACGCAATAAACATCGCCCGTAAGCGTCCGGTTCTCAATCTTGCCCGTATAGCAGAGCGAAGTGCGCAGCAGGTAGGAACCGCCGAGCCGGTCTATGGCAGCAATGGCGGTGAGCAGCTTCATTGTGGATGCCGGGCGCATCATCTGTCGCTCGTTCTTGCGGAACAACACGCTGTCGGCCGTGAGGTCATAGACCATCAGCCCCACCTGCGACGTCTCGAACATCTGGCTGTCCAACAATCCCTTCAAGGCAGTCTGCACATTGTCCGGCCACGGCAAAGCGGTCTCTGTTGCAACCGTGTCCACGGCCACTGCATCGCCCTGACCTACGGTTTCGTCATTGTCGTCTGGCTGAATGTCGGTCTGCGCCAACGCCATCAAGGGTGCGAAAACGGCAGACAGAAGAAAAAACAAGAATTGTCTCATAGCACAAAGATAGGTTCCGCACCGAAAGACTTGTCGTCATCCAGCGCAAAAACAAAAGTTTCCGATGCTCCACATACAGCACGCAAGTAGAGGCTGCCACCCGTTACCAAAGGCGGAAGCACCGTGTTTTTGACTACAAATTTACGGAAAAACGCAGTAAGCGCAAAAATATAACATTACAAAAATACCCCTTACGGATTAAATTGTATACTTTTGCAACATTCAATAAAAACACTGTTATGGTATTCAAGTACGACTTCCTTATAATAGGTTCCGGCGTAGCTGGCATGAGTTACGCCCTGAAAATAGCAAGAGCACACAAGGGGAAAGTTTGTCTGATATGCAAAACTTCGCTCGAAGACGCCAACACTTCGTTTGCGCAGGGCGGCGTGGCATCGGTGACAAACCTGAAGATTGACAATTTCGAAAAGCACATTGAAGACACAATGATTGCAGGCGATTTCATAAGCGACCGCCGAGCCGTGGAACAGGTGGTGCGCAATGCACCGTCGCAGATAGAGGAACTTGTCAACTGGGGAGTCAATTTCGACCGCAAGGCCGGTGGCGAGTTCGACCTTCACCGTGAGGGAGGCCACTCGGAATTCCGCATACTGCACCACGCAGACGACACCGGAGCGGAGATACAACGCGGACTTATGGAAGCCGTGCGCAACAATCCCGACATTGAAGTCAAGGAAAACCACTTTGCTGTGGAGATAATAACGCAGCACCATTTGGGTGCACGTGTCACCCGACGCACACCTTACATATATTGTTACGGCGCATACGTGCTCAATCCCGACACACAAAAGGTGGACACATACCTGAGCAAGGTGACCGTGATGTGTACCGGAGGATGCGGAGCCGTGTACCAAAGCACCACCAACCCGGTGATAGCCACAGGCGACGGTGAGGCCATGGTGTACAGAGCCAAGGGAACTGTGGCCGACATGGAGTTCGTACAGTTCCACCCCACCGCCCTCTACCATCCCGGAGAGACCCATCCGGCATTCCTCATCACCGAGGCCATGCGCGGCTATGGAGGCATACTCAAGTTGCCCAACGGCGAGACCTTCATGGAGAAGTATGACAGCCGACTGTCTCTCGCGCCGCGCGACATTGTGGCAAGAGCCATAGACAAGGAGATGAAGATACACGGTTTGAATCACGTTTGTCTTGACGTGACCCACAAGAACGCCGAGGAGACCAAGCGCCACTTCCCCAACATCTATGCCAAATGCAAGAGCATAGGCATAGACATCACCACCGACTATATCCCCGTTCGCCCTGCAGCCCACTACATGTGCGGCGGCATAAAGGTAGACCTCAACGGCCAGTCGAGCATAGAGCGGCTTTATGCCCTCGGCGAATGTTCGTGCACAGGTCTGCACGGTGGCAACCGTTTGGCCAGCAACTCGCTCATCGAGGCCGTGGTCTATGCCGATGCGGCTGCCAAGCACTCGCTTGCCCATGTGGACGAGTATGATTTCAACGAGAAAGTGCCTGAGTGGAACGATGAGGGCACAATGACCAACGAGGAGAAAGTTCTCATTACACAAAGCGTCAAGGAGGTTGGCGAGATCATGAGCAACTATGTGGGCATCGTGCGCAGCGACCTGCGCCTTAAACGTGCGTGGGACAGGCTCGACATCCTGTATGAAGAGACCGAAAACCTGTTTAAGCGCGTAAAGGCAAGCCGCGACATCTGCGAGCTCAGGAACATGATCAACGTGGGCTACCTAATCACCCGCTGGGCAATAGAGCGAAAAGAGTGCCGCGGACTGCACTACACCATCGACTATCCGGCGCACGCCTACGACAAGCAATAACGGTTGTTCACAACAGAAAAAGTCAAACGCCCACCGCTCTGGCGATGGGCGCTTTTATTGTCTCTTCAAACGCAACAAAACATTATGCAAGAGTTTCTGATTGTCGGTCTCGGCAGCTTCTTTGGAGGCGGTTTGCGATACGCTGTGTCACGCCTTGCGGTAGCCATAGCCCCCACTCCATTCCCTTTGGGCACGTTCTTGGTGAACATTATTGGCTGCCTTGTCATAGGTTTCGTGTCGGCTTTGCCCCTCGGCAACGGCCTTTCGCCACAGACAAAGCTGTTTCTCACCACCGGCATCTGCGGCGGTTTCACCACCTTTTCCACCTTTATGAACGAAAACTATGCCCTTGCCAAAGACGGCAACGGCTTGGTTCTCGCCCTCTATGTCATAGGAAGCCTTGCCTTGGGCATGGCCGCTGTTGCCGTAGGCCACTGGTTTGGCAAAGCTGTTGCCTAACCTTGTCGGATTGCCCAACGGACAAGTCGCCGGTCAAAGCCCCTCACGGTAGAAGTCCAGGGCTTCACATATCTCTTCTTTTGTGGCTGTGCGGTTAATGCGTATGTCGCCTATGCCGCCCAGCAGCGTGAAGTTTATCTTGCCCGAAGTGTTCTTCTTGTCGTGCGTCATCAACTCTATCAGCTGCGGATAGTCATCGCACGAGATGTCCATACGGCCGTAGTTCCCGTTGATGAACTCCACGGTTTGGCGCATCATGTCTGTAGGAAAACCCTCTTTTACCGCACTCAAGTAAAGTTCACACACCATTCCGTAGGCCACAGCATAGCCGTGCAGCACCGGTTTACGCATGAGAGCCAGCGACTCAAAGGCGTGACCCACGGTGTGGCCGAGATTTAAGGCCTTGCGCAAGCCCTGTTCCGTGGGGTCGCTCTCCACCACTTTTTCCTTTACGCCCACCGACTCTGCCACCATGCGGCGCAGCTGTGCGAGGTCAGGACGACAGATGTCAAACATCAGAAGTTCCGCCCACATATCCTTTGTGCTCAGCAAACCGTGCTTAAGCATCTCAGCATAGCCCGACAGGAGGTTGGCTTCGTCAAGCGTGCGCAGAAATTCCGTGTCGAGAATGACGTGGTCGGCGTTGGAAAACACTCCGATTTCGTTTTTCAGCCCGTTGTAGTTTATGCCCGTCTTTCCACCCACCGAAGCGTCCACCATGGCCAACAGCGAAGTGGGGATGTTTATGAAACGTATGCCGCGCTTGAAGGTTGATGCGGCGAAACCGCCGAGGTCGGTCACCATGCCGCCGCCTATGTTGATAAGGAGCGAATGGCGCGTGGCTCCCATACGACCGAGTTCCGACCACACGTGGGCCACTGTTTCGAGCGTCTTGCAGGTGTCTCCCGCCCCTATCACTATGGTTTGTGCGCCGGCGATGCCCCCTGTCTTCTCCAAAAGCGGAAGACACACGCGGCTTGTCTCCTCATCGGCAAGCACAAAAAGCTTGTCATGCGGACAGTCGGCCATGGCTTTTGCCAGCGAGTCCCGCAGGTTTTCCGATATTATTATGTCTTGTTTTCCTGTCATGTTCTGTGTCTTTATTAGCCGTTTGCCTCGTGCAAAGGTAATGCAAACGAGCGGCAAAGCAAAGCCAAACACTGCGTTTTTTCACCGCTGCAATGACACTAAGTCATGCCAAACACGGCACTAAGTCACCTCGCATCGTTCGACACGAGCCAACTTTCCATGGTTTTCAGCATGACTTGCAACGACATCGGGCATGACTTACCCCGTTGCCGTCAGAGCTGTGTTTATACGCACTTCGCTCCAGCCTTCGCGCTGGAGGAACCGGTCAATCTTCATTCCTAGTTTTCTGTGTACTACAAATGCGTTTGTGAAGATGCCAATATTGAATATTGGTCATTTGCGATGATAAAGTCTCCGAAAAAACCTTGATTTTTATGAGATGGGGGCAAACTTGGGTTAGTTGGCAAAGTATCTTAAGATAGTTGCCCAAGTATCTTAACTTACTTGGCAATGTATCTTAAGATACTTTTTTTATGCCATTTTGTGAGGTAGTACTTCGTTGGGCAATGAAGTATAGCCTCACCAGGCAACGAAGTACTACTTCATCGACCAATGAAGTATAGTTTCGTTGGCAATCGAACTATAGCTTAGATGACAAATGATATGTAAAGTAGATTAGTTCACAAAACAAAGAGTGTAAACAATATTAGTTAATCGTACTCAAATTTGACAAGTTTTTTAGGGGAACTCCGTATTTATCGCCCTTTGAAACCCTCAAATCGGGACTAATTCAAAAGAAATTGATGAAAAACGCAATGCTTTTGACAATTATCTCCATATTTATTCGTTATTGTCAAAGT
>CAVAQY010000058.1:0-16166 GCA_963590865.1 Bacteroidaceae bacterium
TTGTGTGATTTTGCATTTACCTAATAGAAGTTGTATCTTTGTCCAGCTGAAAGTTCCGTTCCGTACTACGGAACGCACATTCCGTTGTTCGGAACGGCCGTTCCGTAGTACGGAACGCACGTTCCAAACAACGGAACGGAGATTTCTCATAAGAGAAGGAACTAATTTATAGAACCACCCTTTAATAGTTTCGTAACTTCGCATCCATGGCAACCATTCAGCAATAGCGAATGAGACTTGCCCATTTTCTATTGCTGAATGGTTACGTAACTTGTTGCAAGAAAGAGCTGTATTCTCTTGCATATGTTAGATATTTTTCGTACCTTTACACCTATGAAAAGAGCAAGTATAAAGGTACGAAAAATATCTGAGATACGCAAGATTTAAGCACCTATTCGGCACATTTTCATTTTAACGAAAAAGCGAGGGACTTTTTAAGGTTCCTCGCTTCTAAGCGGTGCGTACGAGATTCGAACTCGTGACCTCCTGCGTGACAGGCAGGCATTCTAACCAACTGAACTAACGCACCTTGATTGCCTCAATTGCGGGTGCAAAGGTATGTATTTTCCGTGAACATACAAAACTATTATGGAAGAAATTTGTATCTTTGCCCCTGTATATTTCTAAAAACCTTATGCTTATGACCCCCAAAACGGCTGTGCTGGTGCTTGCAACCGTAATGCTGACGGCAGCTTGCAGCGGCAACAAAGGAGAAAAACAGGCCAAAGCCCTGCTCGAAAAGGCAGAGACGGAGCTAAAAACAGGGCAATACGACATGGCTCTGCGCACCATTGACTCCATGAGACGAACCTTTCCCGAGGCCATAGAGGCACGCAAGGAAGGACTGAAACTGTATCAGAACGTGGCCTTGGAGCAAGCCCAGAGCGACCTTGCACGCACAGACAGTCTGCTTCAGACCGCAAAAAGGGAGTATGAACAGGCCAAGAGCGAAACGGAAGCTGCCCGAAGGGAACTGCGAGCCACGCCCGAAGAACTGCAGAACGTGACACTTCTGAAGGTGCGCCTCGACTCCTTGCAGGTACGGTTTGACGTGCAATGTGCCAAGATAAAGTACATCCACAAGAAGCAAAAGGAGTGACCGGGACACAGAGGCCAGCGAGCCATTTCCTGCGTTTCGTTCGTTTGTTACGCCATTTTTGAGTAATTTTGCACCGCATATTATAAACATCATGGAACAGGAAGAGAACGTTACGGAACGGCAGTTCGACCAGGCCGTACAGGAATGTAGGGCACTGTTTGTGAAGAAACTGCACGACTATGGGGCGTCGTGGCGCATACTGCGCCCTTCATCGCTGACAGACCAACTCTTCATCAAGGCCAAACGCATACGCAGTCTTGAGATAAAGAAGGTGGCAATGGTAGCCGAAGGCATACTGCCGGAGTTTGTGGCCATAGTAAACTACGGCATTGTCGGACTGATACAGCTGGAAAAAGGGTTCTCCGACCGTGTGGACATGGATGTTGAGACGGCCATAGCCCTCTACGACAAATACGCCCACGAGGCGCTGAACCTCATGAAACGCAAGAACCATGACTACGATGAGGCGTGGAGAACAATGCGGGTGAGCAGCTACACCGACTTCATTTTGACAAAAATCGAGCGTGTCAAGGAGATTGAAGACCTCAACGGCGAGACGCTGGTGAGCGAGGGAATCGGCTCCAACTATATGGACATCATCAACTACGCCGTGTTCGGCATAATAAAACTGAGCGAGTGACCGGCGGCAGAGTACTGAGAGTTGTGGCGGTAAATGCATGCCGTCTTGTGGTGTCGGCCACGTTCATCCTGTCCGGATTCGTCAAAGCCGTTGACCCGACAGGCACTCAGTACAAGATAGACGACTATCTGAATGCAATGGGACTGGCACAATATGTTCCCGAATTTGCCGTCCTCACCTCGTCGGTATTGCTTTCTGCGGTGGAGTTCAGTCTCGGAGTGTTCCTTCTCTTTGCCATCTGGCGGAGATTGGTGTCCAGACTTCTTGTGGCGGTCATGTGCATAATGACTCCACTCGCCCTTTGGTTGGCCGTGGCCAATCCCATAAGCGACTGCGGATGCTTCGGCGATGCGGTGAAACTGACCAACTGGGAAACTCTTGGCAAGAACGTAGTGTTGCTGGCTTGTTCCCTTGTAGTTGCCCGATGGCCGATGGACATGAGCAGGTTCATAAGCCGCCCAAACCAGTGGATAGTTCTCAACTACACGGTGGTATTCGTCCTGATTCTGTCCGGCTACAGTCTGTACACGCTGCCGCCGCTTGACTTCCGCCCGTACCATATTGGAGCGGACATACGCAAAGGGATGGAGGTGCCGGAGGGTGCCCCGCAACCGAAATTCGAGACAACCGTCATCATGGAGAAGAACGGGGAGAGACGTGAGTTTAGCATCGACGACTACCCTGACTCCACCTGGACCTACATAGACAGCAAGACTGTTCAGACAGCCAAGGGCTATGAGCCGCCCATACACGACTTCTCCATAACGGAAAGGAATACCGGCGAAGACATCACCGCGAGCGTGTTGGACAACAAGGGTTACACATTCCTGCTCATATCGCCGCACTTGGAACAGGCCGACGACAGCCGGTTTGACCTTATAAACCAGATATACGACTATGCGGAGGCTAACGACTACCCGTTTCTTTGCCTTACGGCGAGCGGAGACAGGGGGATAGAAAGATGGAAAGACCAGACCGGAGCGGAATATCCGTTCTGCACTACCGATGAAACGGCTCTGAAGACCATGATAAGGAGCAATCCTGGACTCATGCTCATCCGTGACGGCAAGGTAATACGCAAGTGGGGACGAAACCAACTGCCAGACGAAACCGTGCTGAACGACCGTTTGGAAAACATCGACGCCGGCAAGACACCCGAATGGAGCACCGCCGAGCGCAAGATACTCAGCATCGTGCTGTGGTATGTACTGCCGCTACTGATACTAACTCTGGCTGACAGACTATGGGCATGGTCAAGATGGATGAGAAAGAAGGAAAGATCTAACAAAATATATCAACTCTTTAAAACAAAAAAGACAATGAGAAAGAAAATTGTTGCAGGCAACTGGAAGATGAACATGAACCTGCAGGACGGTGTGGCTTTGGCCAAAGAACTCAACGAAACGCTCGCTGCAGACAAACCCAACTGCGGAGTTATAATCTGCACTCCGTTCATTCACCTGGCAAGCATTGCACAGTTCCTTGACCAGAACATCATCGGTCTGGGTGCCGAGAACTGCGCCGACAAGGAAAAGGGTGCATACACAGGCGAAGTTTCAGCCGAGATGGTAAAGAGCACAGGCGCACAATACGTAATCCTCGGTCACTCCGAGCGTCGCGGATATTACGGCGAGACTCCCGAAATACTCAAGGAAAAGGTGCTGTTGGCGCTGAAGAATGGCCTGAAAGTTATCTTCTGCATCGGCGAAAGTCTTGAGGAGCGCGAGGCCGGCAAGCAGAACGAGGTGGTGAAGGCCGAGCTTGAAGGCAGCGTATTCAACCTGACAGAAGAGGAATTCAAGAACATCATCATCGCTTACGAGCCAATCTGGGCCATCGGAACAGGCAAGACCGCTACCGCAGAGCAGGCAGAAGAAATCCACGCCTTCATCCGCAGCACAATCGAAAGCAAGTATGGCAAGGCCGTAGCCGACGAGACTTCAATCCTTTACGGCGGCAGCTGCAAGGCCAGCAACGCTCCCGAACTGTTTGCAAAGCCCGACATTGACGGTGGACTTATCGGCGGTGCATCGCTGAAAGCTGCAGATTTCAAGGGTATCATCGACGCCTGGAAGAAGTAACAGACCGTCTTCCCTGAAAGAAAACAAGCGGAAAGTGGAGCGGGAAAGTCCGGCCACGGAAACGGTACAGTCCGTCGGCAAGCGTAGAGAACCCGCTTGCAAGCGTGGTCTAATGTGCCGTTTATCATGCGTCCGTACTTCCCCTCTCTTCTTTTCCGTCTTTATGTTCCAAAAACAACCGAGATGAAACAATTTTTCACCATACTCCTGTCAGCCATACTATCGGTTGCCACGGCCAATGCACAGTCTTTCCTTGACAGATTGCAGACGCAAACGAAAGGGAAAGGTTCTGTCACCGTGACACAAAGTGCGGACATAGACAGACTGGTGAACGGAACGACATCCGGAACTGCCGCCGTTGCCGTCCAAAAGAAGCCCGCAGAGAGCAAGCCAGCATCTGTTTCCGGTGCGAATACGAGTGCAGGTCAGGTGAAAACAGCAGAAAAACCAATCCAACACCACACCTCTGCGAAGGCCGAAACAAATAGTCCAAAGACAGAGACCAGCACAACAACGGAAGCCGAAGTGCGCACAGCAGACCCTCGCCCTAAGGTAATGGGAAACAGCTACAAGGTGAACGGATACCGTGTCCAGGCATTCGCCGGAAGCAACACCCGTGCCGACAAGCAAAAAGCTCAGCGCATTGGCAACGCCATTAAAGACATCTATCCCGACGAACCGGTGTATGTTCACTTCTATTCTCCGAGATGGATCTGCCGCATCGGCAACTACCGGACGTACGAGGAAGCTCACAAGATGTTGCTCGAACTGCGGGAACTCGGATACAAACAGGCGATAATCGTCAAGGGTAAAATCACAGTCCAGTATTGATGAACCAGGAAACAGAACACTTTGACGGCCTCGACGACCTGGCCGCACACTATAAAGGCATACTTGGCCTGTTGGGGGAAGACCCTTCACGCGACGGACTGCTGAAGACACCTATGCGAGTGGCAAAGGCGATGAAGGTCCTGACGCGCGGTTACACCATGGATGCGCACAAGGTACTCACCGATGCCCTGTTCAAAGAGAGCTACAACCAGATGGTTATAGTGAAGGACATTGACTTCTTTTCACTCTGCGAGCACCACTTGCTGCCTTTCTACGGCAAGGTTCACGTGGCTTACATCCCCAACGGCTACATCACGGGGCTGAGCAAGATAGCCCGTGTGGTTGACATTTACTCGCATAGGCTACAGGTTCAAGAGCGCATGACGCAGCAAATTAAGGATTGTATCGAACAGACACTCCACCCATTAGGGGTCATGGTTGTTGTTGAGGCGCGGCATATGTGCATGCAGATGCGTGGTGTGGAGAAACAAAACTCCATAACCACCACCAGCGACTTCAGCGGAGGTTTCAACCAAGCAAAGACCCGTCAGGAGTTTATGAACCTGATACACAACAAATAGTGTCGCAAGACCACGCCTATCACGGCGGTTTCCGATGCTTGCAATCCATTCCTGCAACACTTTAATATAACATAGGTATGAAAAAGGTAATGCTTTTATCATCTTTGCTTACGCTTATGCCGTTGCATACGATCAACGCAAAGGGAGACAACAGCACCGACAAGTATGACAGCCAACTGCTGCAAAGCGGTGAAGCGGCTCCCGACTTCACTATAACCAATGACCGGTATCCCCAAGGCATTGCCCTCAGTTCTTTCAAGGGCAAACTCGTGGTGCTTGAGTTCTGGGCTTCATGGTGTCCGGACTGCCGCAAGATTACACCGACCATGACAGACTTGTACAAGAAATATTCGCCCAAGGATGTTGTTTTCGTAGGAGTTTCGTTTGACACAGACAAGGAACAGTGGCAAAACTATATGTCCAAGAACGGTACGGACTGCTGGTTTCAATACAGCGAACTGAAGAAATGGAAGAAGGAAACCACCATTGACACTCTGTACAAGGTGAACTGGATACCCACAATGTACCTCATCGGCAAGGACGGACGCATCGTTATCGGCACGGTAAGTGCGGACAAACTGGCGAAAGCACTGGAGGAAGCAGAATGAAACCCTTCTGTACGCTTAATGCACACGGACGTTTGGTAGACCTGTCGCATCCGCTTGTGATGGGAATACTCAACGTTACACCCGACTCCTTCTATGCCGGAAGCAGGAAAAGCACCGAGTGCGAGATTGCCGAAAGGGCAAACCGCATCATCGAAGAGGGTGGCAGCATCATCGATGTTGGGGCATTCTCAACCAGGCCCGGTGCCCCTGAAGTGAGCGAGGAAGAAGAAATGACACGTTTGCGCACTGGTTTGGCCATAGTAAGGCGCGAACAGCCGGACGCTGTGGTAAGCGTTGACACTTTCCGCCCTACAGTTGCACAGATGGCAGTAGAGGAATACGGAGCAGACATTATCAACGACGTGTCGGAAGGCGGAATAACAGGCAGAGCCAATGTGCCTCTGGAGCATGAGAACAGCAAATATCCTGCAATATTCCGCATGGTTGCCCGACTGGGAGTACCCTATATACTCATGTCTGTAAAGCCGGATGTGCAATCCATGCTCAAGGCATTTGCCGCCGAAGTGCAGCAGTTGCGCGACCTTGGAGTAAAGGACATCATACTCGACCCGGGCTTCGGTTTCGGCAAAACACTCGAAGAGAACTACGCTCTGCTCGGTGAAATGGACAAGCTGGCCGTGCTGGGACTGCCATTGCTCGTGGGTGCATCACGCAAGTCCATGATTTTCCGCCTCATAGGCGGCACTCCAGACAACGCACTCAACGGGACAACGGTGATAAACACCCTCGCGCTGGAGCGCGGAGCATCCATTCTGCGCGTCCACGATGTGAAAGAGGCCACAGAATGTGTCGCCATTTGGGAACGAATACAACCATTAGCCCAATAGAACATGTTTTTTGAGTTTGGAATAAAGGACATTGTAGACATCATCCTTGTAGCGTTGATGCTCTACTACCTTTACCGGTTGATGAAGGAATCGCGTTCGTTGAACGTCTTTATCGGCATCATGATGTTTGTCGTGGTGTGGATTTTCGTGTCGCAGATACTCAACATGCGCCTGCTGGGTGCCATAATGGACAAGCTGGTCAGCGTGGGTGTACTTGCCCTGATTGTGCTTTTCCAGGAAGATATACGCAAGTTTCTTTATAATCTCGGTGCGCATCAGCGCATACGTCGCATCGTCAAACTGTTCTCAAATGGCAGGGAACGCTCCGACAAAAACGACAAGGAGGCTTTCATGCCTGTCGTTATGGCCTGCATGAGCATGAGCCGGCGCAAGGAAGGCGCGCTCATTGTGATGGAAAGAAACACGTCCCTCGACGAGGTGACGGCCACCGGTGACACGATAGATGCCTGCATAAACCAGCGACTCATAGAAAACATATTCTTCAAGAACTCGCCTTTGCACGATGGTGCAATGGTCATCTCCAAGAAACGCATAAAGGCGGCGGGCTGCATACTGCCCGTTTCGCACGACATGGACATCCCCAAAGAACTTGGACTGCGCCACAGAGCAGCGATGGGACTGTCTCAAGAGAGCGACGCGGTAGTCATTGTGGTGTCTGAAGAGACTGGCGGCATCTCCGTAGCCATCAAGGGAGAGTTCCAGCTGCGCCTTTCAGCAGAGAAACTCGAAAGTATCTTGACTTCGGAAATGGCAGTCTGAAGATACAAACTTCTTCTCTTTTTACAGAACAAAACGCTGTCTGAGGACGCAAGCCATCCGCTTGACAGGATGCAGTACCGGTCGGGAGTCGTTCGGGTGCAACGAGGACAGACACAAGCCATCCGCTTTAATAGGATGCAGTGCAGGGTATTCCCATTGCAACCACCCTGTCTCTTATAGCATCGAGTACCTCTTCCGATGCCTTTGCCAGCCCCTTGTCGGGCGTTTCCCGGTCTATTGTGTAGATCATCACGGCTTCCGGTTCTATGTATTTCACTGCTTCGAGCCACGGAGCAACAAACTCTTCGCCCGTATTGTCCACGCTTTTGTCTCCCGTCGTGCCGCTCAGAAACATTGTCTGCACTATTACGTGGCCACCAAAAGCCTTCATTCCCTCAACAATATCCCGGATTGAATAGTGTCCGAGCGGTCTGTCCACCTGCTTAATGAATGCTTCGTTGACCGTATCGAGCTTCAATATATTGTTGTCCACGCGCATCAACGCATCATGAACCTCCTTCTTGTGGATGAAAGTGGAGTTGCTTAACACCGAAATCTTGGCTTCCGGGAAATACTTGTCGCGAAGTTTCACCGTGTCGTCTATTATCTCCGCAAAATGTGGATGGCTTGTCGGCTCACCGTTGCCGGCAAAGGTGAGCACGTCTGGCCGAGGACCGTTGACTGCCATGTCGCACAGTTTAGCCTCAAGAGCCGCCGCCACTTCCTCACGTGTGGGTCTGCTTTGTTTCGGACGGTGGTCTTTGTTGAAGCCGCACTCGCAGTATATGCAGTCAAAAGTACAACTCTTGCCGTCGGCAGGAAGCAGGTTTATGCCCAGCGAAACGCCGAGCCGACGGCTATGTACTGGGCCGAATATCGGCGAAGGATAGATTACTGTGCTCATTTTTCCCTATTTTTTGCGCCCGGCGGGCAGACGAAAAGACTTTCCGACCGCCACATGGTCATCACGTGCAAAGTTAGTCCAAATCACAGACACGGCAAAGCGTCAGACCGTCTTTTCGCCTTTTCCGAATAACAAGCAACCCTTTTCATGCCCTTTCGTGAAGTAGTACTTCGTTGGGCAATGAAGCCTACTTCATCGGCTATTGAAATAGGCTTCGATGGCTCGTGAAGCCTATTGCGTTTTTCATCATGTTATTCGCAGCCGCCTGAACACAACGAAATTGACGCTGCTTTAAACGTTAAATGACGATAAACCACCCTCTTTCGCCCCATAAACCACCCACTTTCGGAGCGAAACCCGGCCACGTTTCAACTGTAGCCCGCCCGCTCACTAAATTGACTGGCCATCAGAAACTTGCGAAGCACTCCATTTGGATAGAGCAGAAAACCTTGTTTTTTGTACGTAAAGTTTGTTAAACAAAGCGAAGCGCGACAAACCGTTACGCTTATTTGTTGTATATTTGCAACCTGAAAACCGGAACGTATGTATGAGTTTTCACGGTATTCAAGGTAGATACCACTAAACAGTACACATTATTATATAATAGACAGATATGAAAAAGAACAAGATGTTGTTGGTTGCGGCAGCTGCCGCACTGTTGGTTTCTTGCGGAGGCGGGAAACAAGGCAAGCCGAACTTCGGCGACAACGAGTATGCTGTAAGAACCATCAGCGCACAGAATGCAGATTTGCAAACGACTTACCCTGCCACAATCAAGGGTGTACAGGACGTGGAAATTCGTCCGAAAATATCTGGTTTCATCACCAAGCTGTGCGTACACGAGGGACAGGCGGTGAAGAAAGGACAGCTTCTGTTCGTGATAGACAACGTCACCTACGAAGCAGCGGCACGTCAGGCCAAGGCAGCCGTCAATTCGGCCAAGGCACAGCTCAACACTTCAAAGCTGACCTATGCCAACAACGAGAAGTTGTTTAAGAACAACGTGATAGGAACATACGAGCTTCAGTCGTCGAAGAACGCACTCGAAGCTGCTCAAGCAGCCCTTGCACAAGCTGAAGCCAACTACATTTCGGCCAAGCAGAACCTCGACTTCTGCTATGTGAGCAGCCCTGCCGACGGTGTCGTGGGTTCGCTTCCTTACCGTGTCGGAGCACTCGTTAGCGCATCGAGCGCACAGGCTCTGACCACAGTGTCAAACATCAGCACCATGCAGGTTTACTTCTCCATGACCGAGAAAGACCTTCTCGAAATGAGCAAGGGTGAGGGCGGCGTACACGCAGCCATAAAAGACTATCCGGCAGTGAAGCTGCAGCTGGCAGACGGAACCATATACGGCGAGGAAGGCCACGTGGCTACCGTAAGCGGAGTGATTGACGCCACAACCGGTTCTGTATCGGTTCGTGCTGACTTCCCCAACCCCCAGCACCTGCTCAAGAGCGGTGGCTCAGGCAGTATAGTAATTCCCCACAAGAACGCATCGGCCATCATCATACCGCAGGATGCCGTGTCACAGGTACAGGACAAGTACTTCGTGTATGTGGTTGGCAGCGACAACAAGGTTAAGTACACCGCTGTCAGCGTAAATCCCAACAACGACGGAAAGAACTACATCATAACCAGCGGTCTTAAGTTTGGAGACAAGATTGTAGTTAGCGGCATCTCCGCTCTAGCCGACGGCACTGAAATCAAGCCCATTACAGAGGCTCAGTATCAGGAGAAGCTGAAGAAAACCGAAGCGATGGGTGCCGACCAGAGCGACATCAGCAAGCTGAAGAAAGACTTCGGCAAATAAGCCGGACAAGAATCCGAGCCATACGGAACGGACAACCGTATAAGCAACAATACGTAGAACATCAATATAAAGAGAAACAATGAGATTAGATAATTTCATAAAACGCCCGGTACTGTCAACGGTGATTTCCATCTTGATAGTAATTCTGGGTGTGATAGGTCTGATTTCGCTGCCTATCGAGCAGTACCCCAACATCGCTCCGCCTACCATCATGGTGCGCGCCTCATATACCGGAGCCAACGCCGAGACCGTGTTGAACTCGGTGCTCGCACCGCTGGAGGAGCAGATAAACGGTGTGGAGGGCATGACCTACATGACTTCGTCGGCCACCAACGACGGTTCGGCCACAATCACAGTGTTCTTCAAGCAAGGCATGAACGCTGACATGTGTCAGGTGAACGTGCAGAACCGCGTGTCGCAAGCATCGGCACTGCTGCCAGCTGAAGTGACCAAAGCCGGTGTGACGGTGATAAAGCGCCAGTCGTCAACGGTGATTCTTTTCGGTCTTACCGCCGACGATGACCGCTATGATGACCAGTTTCTGGCCAACTATGCCAACATCAACGTAGTTCCAGCCATCAAGCGTGTCAACGGTGTGGGTGAGTGCCAGTGCTTCTCGCAGAAAGACTACACCATGCGTCTGTGGATAGATCCAGTGAAGATGAAGAGCTACGGACTTATTCCGAGCGACCTCACGGGAATTCTCTCGCAGCAGAACATCGAGGCTGCCCCGGGTTCTGTTGGTGAACAGAGCAACAACCAGTATGAATACACGTTCCGCTACAAAGGCCGTCTGAAGACTCCCGAGGAGTTTGGCGACATGATCATAAAGAGCGACCAGAGCGGACAGACCATTCGTGTGAAGGATGTGGCTCGTGTAGAAATGGGTTCTCTTTCATATTCTGTGGAGTCCAAGCTCAACGGCAAGGCTTCTGTGACCATGATGGTGACTCAGACCGCAGGATCCAACGCCACCGAAATAGCCGGCAACATCAAGAAACTGCTTAAGGAGCAGGAAGCAACCCTGCCTCCCGGAGTTCACTTCGACGTGATGCAGGACGTGACGGAATTCCTCTACGCATCTATTGAAGACTTGGTGAAGACCCTCGTCGAGGCGTTCATCCTCGTGTTCATCGTGGTTTACATCTTCCTTCAGGACACCCGGTCTACACTCATCCCGCTTATTGCCGTGCCGGTGTCGTTGATTGGTACATTCTTCTTCCTCTATGTGTTCGGCTTCTCGCTCAACCTTCTGACCCTGGCCGCCCTCGTGCTTGCCATTGCCATTGTGGTGGACGATGCCATAGTGGTGGTCGAAGCCGTGCACGCCAAGCTTGACTTGGGCTACAAGTCGGCAAAGACCGCGTCGATTGATGCCATGAACGAGATTTCAGGAGCCATCATCTCCATAACGCTTGTGATGGCGGCCGTGTTTGTGCCCGTATCATTCATAGGCGGAACGTCTGGTACATTCTACCGCGAGTTCGGTATAACAATGGCCATCGCCATCATCATCTCGGCTCTTAACGCCCTCACGCTGTCACCGGCTCTCTGTGCCGTGCTGCTCAAGCCAAAGAACGAAGACGGGTCAGCTCGCAAGATGTCAATGATAGACCGCTTCCACGCAGCCTTCAATGCATCCTACGGCAAGGTGCAAGACAAATACCGCAACGGTGTGCGCCGCATCGTGGAACGCCCAATCATAGCCATCGGATCTGTCATCGTGGGCATCGCCCTGCTGGTAGTGTTGGCTATGAACACCAAGAGCGGACTTGTGCCTGACGAAGACACAGGAACCGTGTTCTGTACTGTATCCACTCCTCCGGGAACATCAATGAAGAAGACAGGCGAAGTGATGGATCAGGTGGACCGTATGCTCGCCACTAACCCTGCAATACAGAGCCGTATGCGCATCATGGGCTACAACTTCATTGCCGGACAAGGCTCCAACCAGGGAACATTCATCATCAAGCTGAAGCCGTTTGAGGAACGTCAGAAGGAAGAAGGTCCACTGAAGTATCTTGGTGTACACAATCTCGGATCAGGCATGGTGCTCGGTATGATTTATAAGCAGACCGCTGCCATCAAGGGTGCACAGATACTTGCATTCCAGCCGCCTATGGTTCAGGGATTCTCTGCCACCAACGGTTTGACATTCTCCATGCAGGACCGCACCGGAGGCGATGTCAACAAGTTCTTTGAAGTGACACAGAAGTTCCTCAAGGAGCTGAACGCACGCCCGGAGATTTCAAACGCCATGACATCGTACAACGCCAACTATCCGCAATACAAACTTGACGTTGACGTGGCCAAGTGCAAGCAGAGCGGTATAGACCCCTCTACTGTGCTCACCACCATGCAAGGATACTACGGCGGTATGTATGCGTCGAACTTCAACTCCTACGGTAAGCTCTACCGTGTATACATCCAGGCCGACCCGAAAGACCGTGCTGACCTGAAGAGTCTGAACAACATCTACGTGAGGACTTCGGCCGGCGAGATGGCTCCCATCAACGAATATGTGTCGCTGACACGTGTGTACGGCCCGCAGGAGATTGACCGTTTCAACCTGTTCACATCAATCAACGTCAACGCTTCGGCTGCCGACGGCTATGCAACTGGTGACGCCATCAAGGCTATTGCCGAAGTGGCCAAGACAAGTTTGCCTACCGGTTACACCTATGAGTACTCCGGTCTGACACGTTCAGAGCAGGAGTCAAGCAACTCCACGATGATGATTTTCGTGCTCTGCCTCACATTCGTGTACCTTATCCTCTCCGCACAGTACGAAAGCTACGTCGTGCCTCTGGCCGTAATCCTCTCTATACCGTTCGGACTTGCCGGCGCATTCCTCTTCACCAACCTGTTCGGCAAGAACAACGACATCTATATGCAGATTGCGCTCATCATGCTTATGGGTCTGTTGGCCAAGAATGCCATCCTTATCGTGCAGTTCGCCCTTGAGCGCCGCCGCACAGGTATGGCAGTGTCATGGTCGGCTGTGCTCGGAGCCACCGCCCGTCTGCGTCCTATCCTTATGACCTCGCTGGCCATGATTATCGGTCTGTTGCCTATGCTCATGCCGTGGGGCGTTGGCTACAACGGAAACATGACCCTTGGAGCTGCTGCTATCGGCGGTATGCTCATAGGTATGCTCTGTCAGATTATGATAGTTCCGGCACTGTTCTATATTTTCCAGACCCTGCAGGAGCGGTTCAAGCCCATCACATTCGAGGACGACAACGCTTCAGCCGACAGTGAGATCAAGCAATACACCAACCCCTATGTGGCCGGAGCATTGCGCGAGCATATAGAGAACAAAGAGAAATAAAACCGGATAAAAACACAGTAACGATGAAAAAAAGAAGTATTATAGTCTTCGCAACTGCCGCATTCATGTTCGGCAGTTGCGGGATATACAACAAATACGAGCGGCCGGAGGTCAACACAAAGGGCTTGGTGCGCGACTCGGCAAGCGTGACCGACACGCTCGCCGTTACCGGCGACACCGCCAGCTTCGGCAATCTGCCGTGGCGCAGCGTGTTCACCGATCCGCAATTGCAGTCGCTTATCGAGCAGGGACTGGCTCACAACACCAACATGCTCAACGCAGCACTCAACGTGAAGATGGTGGAAGCCCAGCTCACAGCTGCGAAACTGGCCTTCGTACCTGCGTTCACGTTCTCTCCCACAGGAACGATAACCTCTTGGGACGGCAATAAAACCACCAAGACCTATTCGCTTCCAATACAGGCAAGCTGGAGCATCGACCTGTTCGGCAATCTGCTCAATGCAAAGCGCAGTGCGCAGATGTCGCTGCTGGCCACCAAAGACTATCAGCTTGTGGTGCAGACTGGACTCATCTCAAACATTGCCAATATGTACTACACGCTGATGATGCTCGACAAGGAACTCGAACTCGTCAACAACATGGCAGGTCTGACCAAGGACACGTGGGACATGATGAAACTGCAAAAGGAACTCGGACGCACCAAGGAGACCAGCGTGCAGAGTGCTGAGTCAAACTACTACTCTGTACTGGCACAGGCCACCGACCTGAAGCGACAGATACGCGAGACAGAGAACTCGATGTCGCTGCTTTTGGGACAGCCGGCGCAGACCATTGCCCGCGGTACTCTCGACAACCAGTCGCTGCCCAGCAACTTCAGCACGGGCATCGGCATACAGTTGCTCAACAACCGTCCTGACGTACACTACGCCGAGATGTCGCTTGCACAGTGCTTCTACAACACCAACCAGGCACGCTCCAAGTTCTATCCCAGCATCACCATCAGCGGTTCCGGCGCATACACCAACAACAGTGGCGGCGGTATCGTCAACCCTGGCAAGATGCTTTGGAGCGCAGTGGGAAGCCTTACGCAGCCTATCTTCCAGCACGGAGCACTCGTAGCCGGACTGAAAGTTGCCAAAGCACAGCAGGAACAGGCTTACAACACCTGGCAAAACGCAGTACTCTCGGCAGGCAGCGAGGTAAGCAACGCCCTTGTTCTCTACAACTCTTCAGACGAAAAGGCACAGCTTGAGGCCAAGCAAGTGGAGAGTCTTACCAAGAACGTGGAATACACCAAGATGCTTTTCAACGAAGGAAGCAGCACCTATCTTGAGGTAATCACCGCCCAGCAGAGCCTTCTCAACGCCCAGCTGTCGCAGGTGCAGGACCAGTTCTACAAGATGCAGGCCGTGGTTAACCTCTACTATGCATTGGGCGGAGGCCGAAACTAATGCCCAGTGTCCTAAACACACATAAACGAAAAACCATACACTATGATAAGTCAGCAAGCATACGTTGACCCGAAGGCAAAGATCGGTAACAACGTGACCATATATCCGTTCGCCTATATCGAGGGCGACGTGGAGATAGGCGACAACTGTACCATATATCCTTACGTGAGCGTACTTAACGGCACTCGCATGGGACGCGGCAACAAAGTGTTTCAGAACACTGTGCTCGGGGCAGAGCCGCAGGACTTCAATTACAAGGGCGACGCTTCGCACCTGGTAATTGGCGACGAGAATATCTTCCGCGAGAACGTGGTTATCAACCGCGCCACATTCAGCGACGGGGAGACACGCATAGGCAACCGCAACTTCTTCATGGAGGGAGTGCACATTTCCCATGACACCAAGGTGGGCGACTACGTTACCTTTGGCTACGGCACCAAGATAGCTGGTGACTGCGACATCCACAACGGTGCAATCTTCTCTTCGGGAGTGATAGTCAATGCCAATGTGCGCATAGGCGGAGCCTCTATGGTGACGGGCGGTGTGCGTATCAGCCGTGACGTGCCGCCGTTTATCGTGGCCACCGACAACCCCGTGCGCTATGGCGGTGTGAACGAGTCGCTTCTCAAGACCTCAGGCACACCCGAAAAGACAATCAGTCACATAGCAAACGCCTACCGCCTCGTGTTCCACGGCCAGACGAGCGTGTTCGATGCGGTGCTCCAGATTAAGGAGCAGGTGCCCGACGGCAAGGAAGTGCGCACCATTATCAGCTTCATTGAGGGTACGAAGCTCGGAATAATAAGCAAGATTTAGTCCGCAAAAGCAGCATTTACAACGCGGTTGCCGTGCCTGTTTGGCACGAGCAAACCAACGTTATACAAAGCGAAAGCCCCACAATCGGCAATGTCCGGCTGTGGGGCTTTCGCTTTCTTAACAATCGCCCTTGTTCCATGATAACTGGTCAACGGTAGGTGCATGACAATGCATCAACCCACAAATAAGGCTTGAATTGCATTGAAAGGTGTCTTGTTGTGTTTCTTGGCCATCTCAACAATCGAATGCAGCTCGAAGAAAGCATCTGGAGATGGCTGCTGAGAAAACCACGAGAAGTCATTGTGTGATTTTGCATTTACCTAATAGAAGTTGTATCTTTGTCCAACTGAAAGTTTCGTTCCGAACTACGGAACGGAGATTTCTCATAAGAGAAGGAACTAATTTATAGAACCACCCTTTAA
>CAVAQY010000059.1:0-16026 GCA_963590865.1 Bacteroidaceae bacterium
AGAATCGGGTAAGGGGCAATATATCGTTACTTCTACTTTAAATGAAAGAGCCGTGGTTATAACCCGTTTAATATCTCACATACTATGAAGAGAAACAACAGGCAGGTGCCGAACTTCCTCAAGTTGCTGACTTGTGCTTGTCATGTCGCTGACTTGACAAATTAACATATTCAGCAGTTTAAAAACAGATACTGCTGTCCGCTGAAAGTTTTTGAGTAATAAAAACATGAAAGAATCGGGCTGTCTACGGTTGCCACTCTTCCGTTGCACCTGACGTTGCTGCCGGTTTCGGTTCGGGCGGATTGGTGAGTTTGCCGTGACTGTCGAACATGCCATAGGTGGTGCGGCGCACTATAAACTCCGTGCGGCGGTTGAGCTGGTTGCACTCCTCCTGCTCCTCGGGCTTCAGGGTCTTGATGAAGTCTTCGGTCAAGACATCACCCTCTTTGAGATACTTGTATTTCTCGGTCAGCTTTTTGCGTATTGTTTTCGGTTTTTCCTTGCCGTAGCCCACAGGAGTCAGTCGGTCCTTGGCGATGCCGTGGGCTATGAGATAGTCCACCACACTCTCCGCACGCTTTTGGGACAATACCTTGTTGTAGGCATCGGGGCCACGATAGTCGCAATGGGCACTAAGTTCGATGGTGACATTGGGATTTTCGTTGAGCAGCTTTACGAGTTCATCAAGAGCCGTTGTGGATTCAGGACGCAGGGTGGCCTTGTCGAAGTCGTAGAAAATGTTGTCGATGAGCACCGGAGCTGTGATTGAAGCCAAGGGAAACTGGAGCGTATATTCGGTGGATTCGGTGACGGGTTCCACGCGCAGTTGCTCCTTGTGGTTGAGAAAGCCTTTGCAGGTGCCGAGCAACACATAGTCGACGCCTGGCTTTATTTCCTGCGTGAACGACCCGTCGCCCTTGACGCTCAGCTTCAGGTTTGTACCGTCGTTGCCCACCATATAGACAAGAGCCTGAGGCAGTTCGTAGCCCTCCTGTTCATACACCCAGCCCTTGACTGTCTGCATTATTTCCGGATTGACAAAGCTATAGATATGGTCCCAACCCTTGCCGTCGCCTCGGTTTGAGGAGAAGAAGCCACGGTTGTGCAGCCCTTCAAACGTCATTCCGAAGTCGTCGCCCTGCGAGTTGAGCGGATAGCCAGGATGTTCTATTGTCCAAGAGTTGCCGGCGGAGGCGGTGTCGGGTTTGGCTATGAAGATGTCAAGACCGCCCATGCCCGGATGTCCGTCGGAGGAGAAATACAGGTCGCCGTTGGGTCTGAACGTGGGAAACATCTCGTTGCCTTCTGTGTTTATGGGTGCTCCGAGGTTTTCAACAGGCCCGGTATCGCCGCCATTGAAGAGCCTTACACGCCAGATGTCCAGTCCGCCGAGTCCACCAGGCATATCAGAAACGAAGTACAGCCACATTCCGTCGGGCGAAACGGCAGGATGGGCATAGCTCGACAGAGTGTCCTTGGAAATGGGCACCGCAGAAGCCTTGCCCCAGTTGGCATCGGAACGGCTGGAGCGGCAGATAGTGGCAAAGCGCGGATAGGAAGGGTCGGTGGTGCATTGGGTCAAATACATCGAGCGGCTGTCCGGCGTAAAGGCACAAGCCCCCTCATCGTAGTCGGTGTTGAGTTCGGTGTCGATGGCCTGCGGCTTGGTCCATTTGCCGTTCTCGTCTTTTGTGGAAACGAATATGTCGCCGTTCTTCACGCCGGTAATGCCGCTATACTCGTCGCCGTGGGCATCGTTGCGTGTGGAGGTGAAATACAGCTGGTCGTACTCGTCGCCTGCAAGCATCGGAGAGTATTCCGAGCGGCGCGAATTGAAGAAGTTCTCACGTTTGACTGTATATTGGCTTCCGGACTCTTTCATCTTCGGAGCCATCTCTGCCGAACGCAGCCCGACGGCTGCCATATTGTTGTCGGGCATGGAGTCGAGCACAAGTTGGAACTCCTTGGCCGCGGTCTTGTAGTTGCCGTTCTTGAGCAACTGTTGAGCCAGATGCAGATGGGTGAAGCTGTCGTCCTGCTTGTAGCGCACCACATTGTTGTAGGCGGCAATGGCTCGCTGGGCATAGCCTATGCGACTGTAGCAGTCGGCCATCTTGGCCGCCCGCTGTCCACGTGCGGTGCGATCCTTGGCGGCAGTAGCCGAATAAGCCTTCTTGTATTGTACTGCGGCATCATGATACTCACCAAGTGCGTAGAATTTGTCGCCCTTTCTCATGTGTGCATCGGCTCCGCAGCCGCAAAGAGCAGCCACGACGGCAATGCAAGACATGAGTATATATAGTTTCTGCATATAGCTTTTTCGTGTGACAAGTTTGCCGTTAAGCAGGCGTTAAACATGAGCTTATACAGAACACCTGCTATAGGCGGCTTCTGAAAACAGCCGAAGCTGATTTGCAGACCGCCTATGGTAGAAACGCAAAAAAGCGCAGTTTATTGTAGATGGACTATTGCATCGCGGCACTTCTCCATGAGCCATTTGGGCGTGCTTGTCGCTCCGCAGATGCCCACAGTTTTCACGTTTGCCAGCCACGAAGGGGCTATTTCGTCTGGCCCTTCTATCAGGTGGCTGTTGGGATTTACCCTCAAGCATTCGTTGAACAGCACCTTTCCGTTGCTGCTCTTGCGTCCGCAGACAAAGAGAATGAGGTCGTGGCGGGAGGCAAAGCTGCTGATGTTGGGCATACGGTTGGCCACTTGACGGCAGATAGTGTCAAAGCTGCGAAACGTGGCCGTGGGAGATATGTGGCTCTGGATGTAGTCTATGATGCGGTGAAACTCGTCAAGCGACTTGGTTGTCTGCGAGTAAAGGTAGATGTCGCGTGAGAAATCGAGCCGCTTCACGTCTTCATAGTTCTCTATCACGATTGCCTTGCTCTGTGTCTGTCCCACCAGCCCGAGCACTTCCGCGTGTCCGTTCTTGCCGAATATAACTATCTGTCCCTGCGGATTGGCGTCATACTGCTTCTTGATGCGCCGCTGAAGCTGCAAAACCACAGGACACGTGGCGTCGATAATCTCTATATTGTTCTTACGGGCGAGTTCATAGGTCTCGGGAGGCTCGCCGTGCGCACGCAGCAAGACCTTTACATTATGCAGCCGGCGCAGGTCGTCATGGTTGATGGTGACCAGTTGCATACGGCGCAACCGTTCACACTCCATGCCGTTGTGTACTATATCGCCCAAACAATACAGGGCGTTGCCGGCGGCAAGTTCCTCTTCGGCTTTCCTTATGGCCGTGGTCACACCGAAGCAGAACCCGCTGCCGCTGTCTATCTCAACCTGTAACATAGCCGTCAACGTCCTATTTCCTTATACCGTTCCAACAAGTCTCTTGCGGCAGCAAACGAACTGATGCGCCCGGCCAGCACGTCACGCTCTGCGGCCATTAGCCTCTCCGCAATATCCGCATTGTTGTAGAAGCTGCTGCGCAGACTTTCGTTTATCGTTTCGTACATCCAATACTTGTTCTGCTCGCTGCGGCGGTAATCAAAATAGCCGTTGTCCTTGACAAAGGTCATGTACTCATACACCATATTCCATATTTCCTTTATACCGGTGCCATAGAAGCCGCTGTAGCACAACACTTTCGGTCGCCATCCGCTGTCGGGCATCGGAAAAAAGTGAAGTGCGTTGCGGAAGTTGGTGGCCGCCATGTGACACTTGTCCACATTCTCCCCATCGCATTTGTTGATGACTATGCCGTCGCTGATTTCCATGATGCCTCGCTTTATGCCCTGGAGTTCATCGCCCGTTCCGGCCAACTGTATGAGCAGGAAGAAGTCCACCATAGAGTGACAGGCAGTTTCGCTCTGCCCCACTCCAACGGTTTCCACGAAAATCTTGTCGTATCCGGCTGCCTCGCAGAGCATTATCGTTTCGCGTGTCTTGCGGGCCACGCCTCCCAAGGAGCCGGCTGTGGGGCTGGGACGTATGAACGAACTGGGGTGTTGAGCCAGCTTTTCCATCCTTGTCTTGTCGCCGAGGATGCTTCCCTTGCTGCGCTCCGAACTGGGGTCGATGGCGAGAACGGCCAGTTTGCCGCCATACTCGTCAAGCAGGTGTATTCCAAACTGGTCAATGGAGGTGGACTTGCCGGCTCCCGGCACACCACTTATGCCCACACGGATGGACTTTCCGCTGTATGGCAAGCACTTCTCAATCACCTCCTGAGCCTTTTGGCGATGGTCGGGATTGACACTTTCCACGAGCGTGACGGCCTGGCTCAACACAGTTGTGTTGCCTTTGACAATGCCTTCAACCATGTCAGCCACCGACAACTCACGGCGACGAAAGCGCATTTGCTTTAGATACGGATTTACGATGGACGGCTGAGCCACCCCTTCATTGACTGTCAGTCCCTTGTATTCGCTATTGTTTTCTGGATGTTCCATGCTCTTTTCTTTATGGGCGGTCCTATAAATTACCGCCGTACAGATAATAAATATATTATGGGTTACTTATATAACCGCCCTTATCTGACGTTGATGCTTATTACGACTTTCGGATGGTCGGGATCGTTGGTTATCATCAGCACTCTAGGTTTGCTGCGAGCCTTGCTCAACCCTTCCTTATAGGCGGTTATTTTCAGTTCGGTAGTCTCTCCGGGGTTTACAACCCGTTTGCCCAAGGTCATGCGCAAGCCTCCCGTGAACATCTGCAACGAGGAAATCTGAAGGTCGGTGCGCCCCTTGTTGGCAATCTTCACAACGGCTTTCTTCTTTGACTTACCCTCAAAGTTGATGTCTATGCTCTCAGCAGACAGTTCCATCTGCGGCGCAAACTTCCTGTTGGCAGCAGTTTGTCCGTCGAAACTGGGCAGGAGCACCGCCGAAACAGGAATCTCGTTGTCGTCGCTTACCTTTTCGCCGAGCTTGTTGCCTATGTATACTGATGTCTGTGTAAGTCCATAGTCGTGCAGTTTGGCGGAGTTGAGGCTCACGGTTATCTTGCCCGAGTGTCCCGGACGCAGCCATTCAGGAGTGACAACAGCCGAGAGGAAGGGCGGCAAGTGCATGATATTGGGCTGCAGGAGCGACGTGCCCATATTGCGGATGTGTATTTCCTGCACAGGATGGTCGCCCTTGTTCACATCGTCAAACTCAATATTGTTCTTGTCGGAGCGCAAGTCGCCGAACACATACGGGTAGGTGCCCGAATAGTCTTCAAGTTCTTCCACCACAATGCCCTTCATAGTGAGGTATAAGGGCTGCTTGGAGCCGTTGCTCACTATGCGTGCCGTCTTGACGAAGTGTCCGAGCTGCTTGGCATCGTAAGTCAGCTTAAGAGTGAATTTCTCACCTGCGGAAATCTCGTCTTTCGGATATTGTGCCTCCAGACAGCCGCAACTGACCTGCACGTCTTCTATCCGCAGTTTCCTCAGTCCCTTGTTTCTCAACTCAAACTCGGCGGTTACGGGCATAGAGTATGCCGTCTTGCCGCAGTCTACCGACTTTTTCTGTACCGTAATCCGTTGCGCCGCCACCGGTTGCAGGGCGAGCGACAACAGCAGAGATATAATGATTTTCCTGTTCATTTGCTTGTTTTGTTCCATATTATGGGTAGTTCCGTAAGTCACCACCGTAAGGTTCTTTTTGTCACCATCGTAAAGTTCTTTTTCATGCGTTGCGCAGCACGGCATCATTCCGTACCGACCACAGTCAGCGTCAGACTCTTGGCTGTGCCTCTATATTCAGGCGCATAGGCACACGCCGCCGTACACGTTCCGGTCTCATACCTGCCCTCACGGTCTATGTAGTATTCGGTTTCGAGCACATGGCGGCCTTTTGCCATAGAGTCAAAGAAATAGTTTGTCGAATTGTCCTTGGGAGTGCAGTACGCCCCGTTGGAATATCCGCTGAGCTGACCCACCGGTTCCATGCAGGCAGCCCGGCGGTCTGTGACCTGCACGAAGTCGAAATCGCGCTCACAGTCAATCGTTATGCACACCTTTATGCGGTCGCCCACTTTGAACGTACTACCGGAATGGAGTGTATTGTCCGAATGGAGCAACTCACGCTTGACGCTGATGCCGCTTTCCGACCTTTCCACGCTGTCAGTCTTTTGCAGATATTGGGCGTACACCCCACCCCACGACGTGCCGGAAGAAGTTTTTCTGAATGTCAACTGCCGTCCCAAAGGTTGCTGAATGGCCGTCTTGACGTAGCCAATACCGGCCGTAGCCGTAGGCAACTGCACCTGCCGTCCGTCAATGGCCACCACAGCCTGTCCTCCGGAAGCCAGTTCGCCCGTATTGTCCATCAAGAATGCATACACAGCGTTGGCCGTGTTTATTGGTGTGTCCCACATCTGGGTGCGCTTTTCGTGCAACAGCCAGCGGCGCATTTCGTCGATTGTCAGCGTGTCTGACGGGGTTATGGTTCTCAACGCCTCTATCGCCGCCACCTCGGTTGGTATTTTGTAGTTGCGCCATGAATAAGTTGCGCGTGGCGTGTCGTAGTATCGTCCCGCCTCTTCGGTGTACACGCTGTATTCTTTCAGGCTTTGTGCATACTCCAGGCTCTTGGCCTTATGGCCGCGCTTGGCCAGAACTACAGCCGAAAGAGCCTTGTCGAGGATGCTCCCGTTCTTGTTTTCCTTCATTAAAAGCTCCGTCAGGTAGTCACAGGCCGACTTCACTTCTGCAGTTTCCTTGCGATTGTCAAGAGCCTTCAGATAGAGATACTGTAGCGAAGTGTAGCCCGGGAAAGTCTGCTTTATACCTTTCCGCTCCTCCTTCTTCATGCGCTCCACCATTTCCAGCATCTGCCTGTCCATATAGCCAATGGCTTTGTCAAGCATCGCCGCAGTCAGGTCCTGCTGTCCGGCCATGCAGTTAAGCCGCACAAGCATTTCGCTCACGCTCGCTGTGATGTGGGCATTGCCAGCCATTCCAGGCCACCAGCTCCACGAGCCGTCGCCGTTTTGCAGAGCCTGAAGCTTCTCGGCGGCCGTGACGCAACGCTCCCCTATTACCGCAGCGTTGAAGAAGTCGGCCAACCTCACCTTCTGCTCCGTCTCTTTGTCGGCTTCGGCCACCCAAGGCGTTTCGTTGAGCACAATGTCCTTCAGCTCCTCGTTTGCGTAGAGACTGCTGGTCAGCGACGTTCCGCCGTGAGGCTCCTGTCTCCACATTTCAAACACGTTCTTGACCTTTGGCGAGCGTTCCATCAACGTTCTGCCAAGGATGTTTGAGTAGAGCACGGCGCACAGGTCTATGGCGTTGCCGCTTTCCGCAGTTGCCAGCGACGGAAGCGTCTGCACAGCCAACCATGCCGGGTTGCCTGTGTATTCTATGGTCAGCTTTTGCTGCTTTGTGTTTTTGGGAAACAATCTGTCCAAGCTTACTGTCTTAGTTCCGGCCGAGTGTTGGGTGAACGGCACGCTTACAGTAACCATCTCCCTGTCGGGGAGCACCGGCAAGTAGTGTTGCTCGCCGTCGCTGAAACCGTTGCTCTTAGCCGTTATCCTGCAAATGAGCAGCGATTGGGTGCCGTCGGGAGTGAAGCAGAAGCAGACAGTTGCCGCCTTGTCCTTGTCGGCTCTGAAAGGCACAGCACCGGAGTACACCACCTTTTCCGTTTCTGGGTCAATCATTTCCATGCAAGCCGAACCGTCTATTGCCTTGCCGGAGGTGTTTGTCACGGCTGCCTTAATCGTTGCTTCATCGCCGAGGCGCAGGAAGCGCGGCATGTTGGGCTGCACCATCAGGTCTTTTTTAGCCACGGTCTCACCGTCAATCTGTCCGTAGCACAGGTCGGCTGTGTGGGCAAGTCCCATGAACCGCCACGTTGTCAAACTCTCGGGGAGTGTAAATCTGATTTTCACCGTGCCGTCCTTGCCTGTTGCCAATGCCGGTTGGAAGAGTGCGGTCTCGTTCATGTTCTCGCGCAGCGGCACATCGGTCAGGCCTCCGTCTGCCGCATTTTCGTCTTGGCCATTGCCGCTGTCCTCGGCTTCAACCATAGGTGCTGCCTCATCGGCCATGCGGTTTGTCTTGGCCATAAGACCTTTTGCCATTGTGGAAGTCTCGCTTTGGTCAACCGAAAGCAAGCTTACGGCAGCTTTTCTGCCAGCCATTCCGCGTATGCGCATCGGCCTGTTGCCCACACGCCAGTAAGCATATCCGTTTGGCCACACGCCGTCGTCGAAGTGGCTGAGGCTCAGTTGGCGCTCCGCAAGATATTTTGGCGATAGTGCACCACCAGCCACAATCTGAATGTCGGAACCTACGTTCCATTGTGTGGCGGGCAGTCTGAGCCTGTTCAGGGGCAGGAAACTCCATGCGTGGGCAATAATTTGGTCGAGTGACTTGTCGTACATCGTGGCCATGAGCTGCGCATCGACAGGCTTGCCTTCGGGCGTGAGCACCTTTAGAGTCCACTCTTCCGACTGTCCGGGCGTGAGTCTGTTGCGGAATGTCGACCATGTGAGCGTCAGCCGCTTGTCCCTTTGCGGACGGGCTATTGTATGGGTGTGACTGTATGCACGGCCATTTTTCACCCACGCATAGGCTATGAGGAGTGCGTCGCCGTAAGTGTCGTTATAGCGGAACTTGCGGTTCACGAGTGCGCAGTCTTTGTCTACCGTGCCGCTCTCTATCACTTTGTCGCCGGCTGAGACCATGTATATAATGTGCAACGCCTTGGCAGAAGAACCGGCCTGCACCGTCACCTGCTGAGAGTCTGAGGGGAAACGGTCGGCGGAGACATAGAACCAGTCGTCCGTGTTGATGCACGGCACGGTGTCGGCCAACGAGAAGACCACGAAGTCGCGCACAAGCGTATCACTTCCGCACACGGCCACCAAGCGGTGGCTGCCCGAGGGGAGTTTGCCGTCTATGTTGCACGGCTCTTCCGTCATGGCCGTTTGGGTGCGCGAGTCATTGTCTATGTAGTATTTCACAGCGGCGCTCACCGGGTTTCCGGCGGCGTTGCGCAGGTGGAAGGTTATCTGCTTCAGACTGTCGGCAAGCGTCCTCTCGGGAAGGTCAGCTCCGAATGCCGTGGGACGAGTGCCGAGCGGCAGGGTCAAGCTGCCGTTGCGCGTTTCGCCCGAAGCGTTGGTCACGTCGGCCTGTACGGTGAAGTTGTGGAACATGCGTGTGCCGCTGGTATCTTCGGGCAGCATCATAGGTACACTCACAGCAAACGTGCCGTCGGCGGCTGTGGTGGTCTCGCCCTCAGAGATTGTCTCGTCGCCGCTGCGTAGCTTGCCCCAAGCGTTGCCCCAATAGCGGGAGCAGTTGAGCCACCAGTAGGCCACACGCCGCTTTACCGCATACTTCACCTTTGCTCCCTGCACCGGAACTCCGGCATAGGAGGCGGCTTTGGCCTTGACGGTGAGCGTGTCGCCGCTTTTGTACAGGTCGCCCACTTGGGGAAACTCTACTTGGAATGTAGGCCGCTTGTATTCTTCCACACGGAAAGTGGAGGTGCGACCGTCGGCCAAGAGCGTGTAGGTGCCCGAAAGGCCACTCTGCGGAAGGATGAAGTCGGCCGAGCACGTGCCGAAACGGTCGGTGGTGAGTTTCTTCTCGCCCACAGTCTTGCCGTTGGCGTCCATTATGCGTGCGTTGACCGTATGGTTCTCCACGGTGCTGTTGTCGTTGCCGCCGCGATTTCTGTAGGTTATGGCCGCCATGTGCACAGTTTGTCCCGGGCGGTAAATTGCCCTGTCGGTAAACAGCTCGGTGCGTGTGGTTTCGTTTGTGTCGCCGCTGTTCTGGTAGCGACCATAGGTGTAGAACTGCGGAGCGGCCTTGTCGTCGGCAGTATAGGCGTAGACCTTGTCGGGACGCTCTCCTTCGGTGGGTTCATAGACCGCTTCGCCCTGGCTGTCGCACGTCAGCGTGACCGTCTTTGCTGGATTGCCGTAGCCCCGGCTGCACGTGAGTTGCAGCGAAGCAGAGGCTACGGGCTGACCTGTGGTGGCACTTACTACTGCGTAGCGCGTCTTGTTGCCGGGCAGAGGCAGAGCCAAGGCGTAGACGTCGCTCACGAAATAGAGTCGGCGGCGCACTTCCGTGGCCGGACTTGTAGCCACTTCGAGCAGATAGACACCAGGCTGCAAGCCACCGAGAGTGAGCGAGTCGCTGAAGAGCTGATAGTCGGCCTTGGGCGAAAAGCTTACTGTCCGCGTTTCTTCGGGCAGGAGCTTCATGGTCTTGCTTATTGTCTGATAGTCTTTGGGGTTGTACAGGCTCAGCGTGGTTGTGCCGTCAAGCGTGGTGCGGTACACCTTTACGGTCAAGGATTTGAGTCCTCGCAGGTCTTCCAGCATCACTTTCTGCTGCTCACCCGGCACCACTCTGCGCTTTTCCAGACGGAAGCGGTATTGCGGAGCGGTGAGCGAACGCTGGGCGTTGCGCAGTTCGTTGGAGCGCAGCCAGCCTCCCCAGCGGTCAAGCGCATAGTGGATGTAGTCCATCTTGGCTTCAGCGGTCACTCCACGGCAACCTTTCATGTAAAGGAAACGCTCGGCAGCTGCCTCGCCCGCCACGTCAAGGTCGCCAAACTCGGTGATTATGGAGTCGAAGCGGTGCAATTGTTCCGAATTGTCGTAGCGTTCTGCTTTGGCAGGAGCCAGAGTTTTCACATATTCAACGGCAGCGAGACAGGCTGCACGGCGGTTGCCATGCTTGACATAATAGTCTGACAAAAGTTTGTAACTGCCAGTTTCATAGCCTATAACGCTGAGCATATCATCGGCAAACAGTCGGCGGCTGTCTTCTCCTTCAATCACCAGGGGAGCATAGCCCGAGGCTTTCACGGCAGCCAAACGCCCCATGTCGGCCATGGCTTTGGCGCGGTAGGCTTCGGCCTTTGAACCGCTTGTGGACTGCTGGGATTGGTCGCCCGACTGTGCAGCATCGTTCAGTTGGGTGTTGTCGCGGTAGATTCGGTAGAGCACAGCGTCGTATACGGCCTTAAGCACGGCGTCGGTGGCGGACTTCTCTTTGCATTCAAGCCTCTCCACGGCAGGGCGCAGAGAGTCGGTGGATAACAAAGTGACCGTCTGAATGTTCAACAAACTTGCCTTAAGCAATTGTCCGTAGTTCTTTTCCTTTTCGGCCTTGCGCTCTATCTGCTGCAAAACGGCTATTTTAGTCTGCGGCAAGTCCTTGCTGTCGGCATCCGTCACCTGTTTCCACAGCGCAGAATAGGTTTGTGAAGAATGTGTCTGTGCCGCCATTGAAACGCCAGAGACTGTCATTGCCACAAGCAGGAGTAAAACGAATTTCCGCATATCTCTTCGAGGTGTTAAAACTGTAATGCAAAAATAGGCATAATTTCCGAGAAAGTGAAACCATGCAGGGGCGAAGTGATGTTCAAAAAACAACTTCTGCAACTTCTTCGAGTGGAAGCCTCAACAAACGGGGCAAAGATGCGGATATTTTCTTACAACAGCAAAGAAGACAAACAATACTTTTCGATTGACACAATAGGCGTGTGTCAGAACCTTGAATCGGACCATGCAAGTAGGCGTTGCGTCTCGAACGCATCCCGAACGGATCTCGAACGCATCCCGAACGAGTCCCGAAGCCATTCCACCCTTGCATCTTCCCTATCCGCTATTTAAAAAGCGTTAGCATCAAACGCAACAAAAGTGGGTAAAATTAACGCAAAATCCCCGAAAACCACAAGAAAATATCTTGTCTTTGCTGAGCGTTTAACCAAAGGGCGGAGCGGAGAAATGCCTATTGCGTATTTTAATCGGCAACTATTTGTACATGCCGATTTTAATGAGTATTTTTGCACGTATGCAAACTCACATAGACCAGAGAAACGAGCGGTTGGCGGCACATTTAGTGCGCCATCTGGAGAACCGCAACATGAAAGCCGTTTATTGCCCCACGGCACGGGAGGCTGTGGAGAAAGTGTCGGAAATGATACCCGACGGAGCAACGGTGAGCTGGGGAGGTTCGGCCACCATACGCGGCATAGGACTGCCCGATGCGCTGCACTCCAGAGCTGGACTGAAAGTGCTCGACCGCGACCGGGCAACCACCACCGAAGAGGCTATTGAGATTTACCACAAGGCGCTCTGGGCCGACTACTACCTCTCGAGCGCAAACGCCATAAGCGAAGACGGGGTGATAGTGAACATAGACGGCACCGGCAACCGGGTGGCGGCCATCACCTACGGACCCGAACACGTGATATTCATAATAGGACTGAACAAGGTGGCGCAGAACGTGGAAGCAGCCATAGCCCGGGCACGCTCAACGGCTTCGCCCATAAATGCGGCACGTTTTGACTTAAAGACGCCCTGCAATACCGACGGCACGTGCCACAACTGCACCTCGCCCGACAGCATCTGCAACTATATACACCTGTTGCGCCACTCTCCGCGCCAACGCCACACCGTGGTTCTCGTGGGGGAGGGTCTGGGATACTGACCAGGAGCACCTTTTCAAGAACCATTCCCAAAAGGACAAACCTTTCAAGAACCATCCCCAAAGGACAAACTACTCAAAACAACCGACCTACACAGTAATGATTGTTTGCATAGCGGAAAAGCCAAGCGTGGCCAAGGACATCGCCCGCATACTGGGAGCCAACAGCGCACACGAGGGCTACATGGAGGGCAACGGCTATCAAGTGACATGGACCTTCGGCCACCTCTGCACTCTGAAAGAGCCTGACGACTACACACCAATGTGGAAGCGGTGGAGCCTTGGGGCGCTGCCCATGATACCACAACGCTTCGGCATAAAACTCATCAACGACAAAGGTGTGGAACGGCAGTTTGCCGTGATAGAAAAACTGATGCAAGCGGCCGACAGCATAGTGAACTGCGGCGATGCAGGACAGGAGGGAGAACTCATTCAGAGGTGGGTAATGCAAAAGGCAAAAGCCACCTGCAAAGTGCGCCGCCTGTGGATTTCGTCAATGACCGACGAGGCCATACAGGAGGGGTTCCGCACGCTGAAAGACCAGGAAACCTATCAGCCACTCTACCTCGCCGGACTAAGCCGCGCCATAGGCGACTGGCTGCTCGGCATGAACGCCACACGGCTCTACACGCTGAAGTACGGACAGAACCGACAGGTGCTCAGCATAGGCCGGGTGCAGACCCCCACTCTGGCTCTTATCGTAAGCAGGCAGAAGGAGATAGAGAACTTCAAGCCCGAAGCCTACTGGATTCTTTCAACCTCATATCGCGACACGGTGTTCAGCGCCACCAAGGGAAAGTTCACCGTCAAGGAAGAGGGCGAGAAGTTTCTGGAAACCATAACCGGAAAGCCGTTTGCCGTGACATCGGTTCAGAAGAAAAACGGAGTGGAAGCACCGCCGCATCTCTACGACCTCACCTCGCTACAGGTGGACTGCAACCGTAAATTCTCCATGAGCGCAGAGATGACGCTCAACATCATACAAAGCCTGTATGAGCGCAAACTGACCACCTATCCGCGCGTTGACACCCAATATCTAAGCGACGACATTTACCCTAAGTGCCCTGCCACTTTGGCCGGACTGAGGGGCTACGAACAGCTCACGCAACCCCTGGCAGGAAAGAAGTTGCCGAAATCGAAAAAGGTGTTCGACACGTCAAAAGTAACCGACCACCACGCTATAATCCCAACAGGCCAACCGGCAATGAACCTGTCGGACATGGAACGCAACGTATACGACCTCATAGCAAGGCGGTTCATTAGCGTATTCTATCCCGACTGCAAGTTTGCCACCACCACAGTACTGGGCAAGGTAGACGACATCGAGTTCAAGGTGACGGGCAAGACCATCCTTTCGCCCGGATGGCGCACAGTATACGCCAAAGACCTGCAGAACACCGACGAGGAAGAGGGCAAAAACGCCGACGAGGAGCGCACCCTGCCACAGTTTATCGAGGGAGAAAGCGGACCTCACACTCCGAGCCTTACGGAGAAGTGGACCACTCCGCCGAAATTCTACACCGAAGCCACACTTCTGAGAGCCATGGAAACAGCCGGAAAGTTCGTGGAAAACGAGGAGCTAAGGGCTGCTCTGAAAGAAAACGGCATAGGACGACCCTCGTCACGCGCAGGAATAATAGAAACACTCTTCAAACGCCACTACATAAAGCGCGAGCGCAAAAACCTCATAGCTACGCCCACAGGCGTGGAACTGATAGACACGATAAAGGAGGAACTGCTGAAAAGTTGCGAACTGACAGGCATCTGGGAAAAGAAACTGCGCGACATAGAGCACCAGAAGTATGATGCAGCACAGTTTATCGAAGAACTGAAGCAGCAGATAACCGACATTGTGCGCGACGTACTGGCCGACAACAGCAACCGCCACGTGGCCTTGACCACCGAAGAGGACATGAAAAAGAAGATGGCTCCCAAGGTGGCGCAAGCCCCAAAGCCAAAAACGCCGACAAAACCGAAAGCCCAAACGTCCGCTCAGACGAAGAGCCAACAAGCCAAGGCTGCCGACGGCACACAAGCCTCAACGGGCAGCTCACAAGCCCAGGCCGCCGACAGCATAGTGGGAACGCCGTGCCCCTTGTGCGGCAAAGGCACAATAATAAAAGGGAAGGCGGCCTACGGCTGCTCCCGATGGCGCGAGGGCTGCACCTTCCGCCAACCATTCAAGTGAGCCAAAACGTCAAGTATGCCCGCCAAAAGGACAATTCAGTTCCAACGGCGGGCTTCTTCTTTGCGCCGAAAGCCACACTTGCTGCCAGCATACCGGACTTTCCCACGCAAAACACTAAGAAAAAAATGAAGAAGAAGTGTAGTTTTCAGCACCATCGTTGCGTCTTTTAAGTGAAAACGAAACAGTAACAAATGACAAACAAAACATGAAAGAACGCTTTGAGCACTTGGTACAGGAGCACAAGGACACTATCTACATGGTATGTTACATGTTCTCCAAAGACAAGGATGAGGTTGCCGACCTCTTTCAGGAAACGTTGATAAACCTGTGGAGGGGATTGGCGCACATAGAGACCGAGAATGTGAGGGGCTGGGTGTACCGTGTCTGCCTCAATACGTGCATTTCGCAGGAACGGAAGAAGAAGGCACGCCCGACAATACCGCTGTCCATGGACATCAGTCCCTTTGATTCTGACAACGGCAAGAACAGACAGACGGCCTTACTGCACAAGCGAATAAGCAAACTGCAGCCGTTCGACCGCGCCATAATATTGTTGTGGCTCGAAAATATCAGTTATGAGGAAATAGGACTCATTCTCGGAATAAGCACAAAGAACGTTTCAGTACGCCTGATCAGAATAAAGGAGCAACTGAAACAAATGTCTAACGAATAAAAAGGAAAGGGCTGGAAAAATGGAAAACAACAGAGGTTCTCTCGAACTTGAACAGATGCGCTCACAACTCAGCGATTTCAAGGCCATGCTCAAGCAACAGAATATCGTGAACGAAAGGATAATGAGACGTGCAATGGCCAAAGACTACTCACAAATAAGGCGCGAAATAGTGGCAGTAATAGCGATGAGCTTAGTGGCGGTGCCCATTTTGTGGTGGCTGATGCCGCAGTACGGGCTGCCAGGATGGTTCATAACGGTCACCATCGCGTTCATTCTCGTAAGCGTACTCGCATCCTGCTTCTCCCTATACCGCTACGCTTCAGACGATTTGCTTGGCGGTAATCTGACCGAAGTGGCCGGAAAAATGATTGGATACAAGCGGTTTGGCAACAACTGGCTGAAGTTCAGCATACCGTTTCTGGCCGTGTGGCTGGTGCTGTTCTTCTCTTTTACAAGCGGAATGACGGCCACTTACGGCTACGGGATAATCGTCGGAGGCATCATTGGCGGCTTTATAGGAGGAGTGTTCGGCGTGCGCTACCACATCAAGTCGAACAAAAGGATTGCCCAACTGCTTAACCAGATAGAAGAAGTAAAGGGACTTTCAGATGGACAATAAAGGCTTTAACGAAGAAGAACAAACGGTTTAAGAAGAACGAATAAACCGTTCAAGGACAAACGAATAGAGCTATTGCGGGTCAGCGGATATCCTCGGTTGGTGACACCCGTAATCAGGAATAAAGTGTAGCT
>CAVAQY010000060.1:0-15901 GCA_963590865.1 Bacteroidaceae bacterium
AACTTGAATACAACGGAATGTTGTGCGATTCAGCTTCAGAGTCTTCAAAGATAAGCACTTCCGAACCGGAAGAAATAGGTGTCAGCAACGAGCCATACGACGGAGAAGTACTGTAAGAAAAGGGTCTATGGCTTAGCTTTGCCGTAGTTCAGCGGCAAGGCCAATGTATTAGCGAACACCGCCCGACCGTAAGCGCAGAGCTTAAGGCCGGGCGGTGTCGTTTCGTGGCAAATCGGTCATCAGCCAACTTGCGTTTTACAACTTGGCAGCGGCACCTGAGTTGGAAAACTGCATATAAGTGGCGTGAAAAGTGGTTTGATAGGAGAATGAGGAAAGTTTCGTTACCATGCTCATACTGTGCCTTTCAGAGAATTTTATTACCTTTGCAGATGGACAACGAGTCCTTGTTAGAGCAGGGGTGCTGCTTGCCGCACAGGGGTACTGTGTTGCGGTTGTGAAGAAAAGGAGTCTGTGGAGTTGTCCAAGAGCATGGAATTTTAACGAAACAAGAGTTATATGCGTAGAAAACTTATTGCCGTCTTTGCGGCTTTGATGGTGTCGATGGTTGCCAACGCCCAGTTTGAAAAAGGGAAAATATATGCTGGCGCATCGCTTTCGGGGTTTGATGTCAGCTGTAGCGGTTCTGGTAGCGGAAAGTATGGCCTGCAGGCCCATGGCGGATATCTGGTTGACGACAACATGATGATTACCGGACTGGTGGGGTTGGCTCGCCAGAATGGCGTGACCGACTTCTCCATCGGAGCCGGAGGCCGCTACTATCTGGTTCAAAACGGCATCTTCTTTGGCGTGTCGCTGAAGTATGTAAACGAAAGCAGCGTGTATGACGATTTGATGCCGGGCGTACAGGTCGGCTATGCGTTCTTCCTCAACGACAAGATAACCATTGAGCCGGAGCTGTATTACGACCACGCCCTGTTTAATTTCAAGGATTACTCCACCGTTGGCTTCCGTCTGGGCTTGGGAATATACTTCTGACGGAAAGCAAACGGGACATTCAACAAACATAAAAAACACAACGGGAGACAAACAAAAATGTTAAGCGTAAACGAATTGGAAGACAGGCTTATCGACCTCGCTTTTGCCGAGGACATAGGCGACGGAGACCACACCACACTCTGCTGCATACCGGCTGACGCCATGGGCAAGTCGCATCTGCTGATAAAGGAGGATGGAATATTGGCCGGAGTGGAAGTGGCAAAGGAAGTGTTCCGCCGCTTCGACCCCGAGATGCGTGTCGAAGTGATTATCAACGACGGTGCCGCTGTCAAGAAGGGCGACGTGGCCATGATTGTAGAAGGACGTGTGCGCTCGCTGTTGCAGACAGAGAGGCTCATGCTCAATATCATGCAGCGCATGAGCGGCATTGCTACCATGACCAACCGCTACGTCAAGCGTCTTGAAGGCACAGGCACTCGTGTGCTGGACACCAGAAAGACCACTCCGGGAATGCGTATGCTGGAGAAACAGGCCGTGAAGATAGGCGGCGGATGCAACCACCGCATAGGCTTGTTCGACATGATACTGCTCAAAGACAACCACGTGGATTTCGCAGGCGGAATATCCAACGCCATCAACCGTTGCCATGAGTATCTGGAGAAGCATGGCCTGAACCTGAAGATAGAGATAGAAGTGCGCAATTTCGACGAACTCCAGCAGGTGCTGGACCGTGGGGGAGTGGACAGAATCATGCTTGACAACTTCTCCGTGGCCGACACACGCAAGGCTGTGGAGACCATCAACCACCGCTATGAAACCGAGTCGAGCGGGGGCATCACCTTTGACACGATACGCGACTACGCCGAATGTGGAGTGGATTTCATATCCGTAGGTGCGCTGACCCATTCGGTCAAGGGGCTTGACATGAGCTTCAAGGCATGCTGAACGCACTCCTTTCGCTACTTCTCGTAGTGACTGTCACCTACTCTCCGCCCGTCAGCCACGAGGTGTCTCTGGCAGGAAACTTCGGCGAACCGCGTCCGAACCACTTCCATGGAGGCATCGACGTGAAGACGGACGGGGTGGAGGGCAAACCCATCTACTCCGTTGCCGACGGCTATGTGAGCCGTATCACAGTCGGGCTTTACGGCTTCGGCAACGCCGTCTATGTGTCTCATCCCGACGGACACACGAGTGTCTATTGCCATCTGCGCTCCTTTTCTCCGCGCATAGAGCGGCTGCTGCGCCGTTGGCAGTATGCAAACCAGTCTTATGTGGCCAATGTGAGACTGTCTGCGGTAGAGTGTCCCGTGGCAAGGGGACAGTTCATCGCCGTCAGCGGCAACACCGGAGCGAGTCAGGCTCCCCATCTGCATCTTGAAATGCACGACACACGCACCGGAAACCTTCTTGACCCGCTTGATTTCCTTGGCAGCTACGTCAACGACGGTCTGCCTCCAATGGCGCATGGCTTTATGGTCTATCCCGTAAATGGCCAGGGCGTGTTCAACGGAGGGTCAAGCAAGCAGTCGTTCGGGTTCGGTTCGCACAACCTTACGCGCCGCTTCACCGCCTGGGGAAAGGTGGGTTTCGGCATCTGGGCCAATGATTACATGGAGATAACCTACAACCGCTACGGCGTAAGAGAAACGACGCTTAAGGTTGACGGCAAGGTTGTCTTCCAAAGCGTAGTTGACAATATTCCGCAGCAGTCCAGCCGAATGGTCAATTCCTGGGGCGATTACGACCACTATGTGCGCTATGGTGTATGGTACATGAAGTCTTTCATAGAGCCGGGCAACACCCTTCCGGTGCTTAAAGCCGGTTCCGACCGTGGCGTAGTTGACTTTAGCGAGCCGCGTGACTACCATTTGGAATATCTGCTGCGCGACTTCCGGGGCAACACCTCTTCATATAAGTTCACCGTGACGGCCACCCCGTCACCGTTGCCCAAGCCTTCGGCACACAATCCGCAATGCTTCATGCATTGGAACCGCACCAATGTGTTCTCCATGCCCGGTATGCAGCTCACCATACCCTACGGAGTGCTGCCCGACGACGTTGAGTTGCATCCTCTGGTGCGCCCGTCATCCAGCGGCTTGTCGGCTGCTTATTCGTTCCAAGGCCGTTCCTTTCCTTTGTTCAATTGGGCTGAGCTGAGCATAGCTGTAAAGGAAAAGGTGGCCAATCCGTCCAAACTGTATGTGACAAGTGATCTGCATTCGGCACGGTTCTGCGGCGGAGTCTATAAGGACGGTTGGGTCACGGGACGCATTCGTGACCTTGGCGTGAGCTACAGGCTCGGCTACGACGACCGTCCGCCTGTGATAAGTCCCGCAGGCCAGGCCTCATGGAACTCCACAGGCACTATACGTATCAGTCTTTCAGACAGCGGTAGCGGTCTGAAGTCGTACAAGGGCTTCATAGACGGACAATTTGTTCTCTTCAAAATGGCAGACAAAAGCACTACGGCGGTGTGCCGGCTGTCGGAAACGCCCGTGCAAAAGACAGGAAAAGTACATCGGCTGTGCTTTACGGCCACGGACAACTGTGGCAACACAGGCACTTTCAATGCCGACGTGCGGTATTGACCAACACAAAAAAGACTAACACACAAACAATATAAGAGTTATGAAAAAGACAACATTATTTGCGGCAATGTTGGCGGCAGCGGCCTATTCGTCGGCCTGCACCAACCTGATTGTCGGCAAGAAAGCCAGCGTTGACGGTTCTGTGATGTGTACCTACAGCGCCGACGACTACGGTATGTTTCAGGGACTGTCGCATTTTCCTGCGGCCAAGCACGCTGCCGGCGACATGCGCCAGGTGTATGACTGGGACACAAACGAGTATCACGGCCAGATACCTGAAGCTCTGGAGACCTACAATGTGGTGGGAAACATCAACGAATATCAGGTTACTGTGGGCGAAACCACGTTCGGCGGACGCGAAGAGATGGTGGACAGCACCGGCATACTTGACTACGGTTCGCTGATAACCATAGCCTTGCAGCGTTCACGCACAGCCCGTGAGGCCATAGCCACCATGACTACGCTTGCCGAAACCTACGGCTACAACAGCGAGGGAGAGACTTTCACCATCTGCGACCCCAACGAAGCGTGGATAATGGAGATGATGGGTTGCGGAGCCGGCAGCAAAGCCGTGGTCTGGGTAGCTGTGCGCATTCCCGACAATGCCATTTGCGCCCATGCCAACCAAAGCCGCATACGCACGTTTGACCAGAAGGACAAGCAGAACGTGATGTATTCCAAGAACGTAGTCAAGTTTGCGCGCAGCAAAGGCTGGTATTCCGGCAGCGACAAGGACTTCAGCTTCTGCGACACCTATGCCGCTCCCGACTTCGGAGGCCGCCGCTGGTGCGACGCAAGGGTGTGGTCTTACTACAACAGGTTTGCTTCCGGCATGGACAAGTATTTGCCCTATGCCGAGGGACGGGCTGAAAACGCCGAGCCGATGCCGCTCTGGGTTGTGCCGAACAACAAGATTGGCGTAAAGGACCTTGAGGCAGCCATGCGCGACCACTACGAAGGCACTCCCTTTGCGCTTGATTCAGACATAGGAGGCGGTCTCTGGCAGATGCCGTACCGTCCTACTCCGCTCTCATTCAAGCACAACGGCAAGGACTATTTCAACGAACGCCCCATCTCAACCCAACAGTCTGGCTTCGTATATGTCAGTCAGATGCGTTCGTGGTTGCCGAGAGAGATAGGCGGTGTGCTGTGGTTCGGCAACGACGATGCCAACATGGTGTCGTTCACTCCCGTGTATTGCTGCACCCAGACTGTACCCGGCTGCTACGATGCAAACAAGGCCGATGCGCTGACTTTCTCGTTTGACAACGCCTACTGGGTGTGCAACTGGGTCAGCAATATGGTCTATCCGCGCTACAGCCTCATGTTCGGTTCGCTCAAGGAAGTGCGCGACTCGCTCGACAACGCCTATCTCAAGGCGCAGAGCGATGTGGAGGCCAAGGCGCAGAGCCTGTACAAGGAGGACAAAGCCAAGGCTGTGGCTTTCCTCAACGCCTATTCCGGCGAGAAAGCACAGCAGATGCTCTCGAGGTGGAACGCTCTGGCCAAGCATCTCATCGTGAAATACAACGACATGATTGTGAAGCCTGAGTCTAAGGGCCGCTTCCTGCGCTCCAAATATGGTCTTGGGGCAAAGGTGGAACGTCCGGGCTATCCCGAGAAGTATGCCGACGAGCTGATAAAGCAGACGGGAGACAAGTTTCTCGTGCCGGCTAAGAAGTAGCCAAATGCCTCGCTTGCAGAAATGTCTATGAAAAACTGTAAGAAAGGCACGTGTGTTTGCTTGCAGTATCTCTTATAGAGAGGAACTTGAAATGAAACTGTAAGTGAAGATGGATATTATGGTTTCGAACTGTAAACGGCCTATTTACAACCCGTAAGTAGGCCGTTTACGATGCCTAAATGCCATAGTTAGTAATGCTTAAATGCCATAGTTACGATGTTTAAGTGCCATGGTTAGACAGGCGAAACGCCATGTTTGCGCTTGTAAAGCCGCCCAACCGTCCCGAAGCCATCCCGATACACTCCCGAACGGTGTGGCGCAAAACGTTGAAAAACGGCCGGGGCTTTACTGCACATTCAGATTGATAAGGCCACAAAATAAAAATGAAACGAACATTAGTCCGAATCGTTTCATTTTGTCGCTTTTGCTGTCGTTATGCAAATAAAAGGGGAACATATCCACGTTAAACAATTGCTGTAAACTACTTATTTTGTAATTTTGCAGCCAAAAATGAATGTAAGCGGGTGGTAAGAGAACCGATTCTCTGTTTCCTTGATGTCGCTTATTTTATCGAAAAACAAAATAAAAGCATGAAGAAACTTGCGTTATCAGTATTCCTGATTCTGCTGGCTGTCATGGCCAACGCCCAGATGGTTGTCCCTGTACACTTCACTTCCAGCCTGAAAATGCTTGACGGCGATGAGGCTGAAATCGTGTTTTCGGCAAAGATTGACGATGGATGGCATCTGTATTCCACCGAGATGGGCAACGACGGTCCCATATCGGCAACGTTCAATGTAAACAAAATGACCGGTGCTAAGGCTGTCGGAAAGCTGCAACCGAGGGGCAAGGAAGTTTCGCAGTTCGACAATATGTTCGGAATGAAGCTGCGTTTCTTCGAACACAAGGCCACATTCGCACAGAAAATAAAGTTCACGCAGCCCACATACGACATCGACTGCTATCTTGAATATGGAGCTTGCAACGATGAGATGTGCCTGCCGCCGTCACAAGCCAGTTTTGTGAAGAAGGGCAAGTCGCCAGCTGTGGACAAGGATGCAGCCGCCGACGAACAGGAAACGGCTGCGGCAACCGCAGAAACGGAAGCTACGACTGCGGCCGACACAGCCGCTACAGACTCTGCAACAATGGCAGCGACCTCGGTAGACGGCTCGCAAGATTTGTGGAAACCGGTGATTTCTGAACTTAACGCCTTTGACGACAAGGCTGCCGACAACTCGCTTCTGTACATCTTCCTCGCTGGTTTGGCCGGCGGTTTCCTCGCTTTGCTCACACCGTGTGTATGGCCAATCATACCAATGACGGTGAGTTTCTTCCTGAAGCGCAACAAGGATAGGGGCAAGGCCATACGTGAGGCTGCGATATACGGAGCTTCGATTGTTGTGATATACGTTGTTTTGGGACTCGTGGTGACGTTGCTGTTTGGCGCAAGTGCGCTCAACGCTCTGTCAACCAATGCTGTGTTCAACATTCTGTTCTGCCTGCTCCTTGTAGTGTTTGCCGCTTCGTTCTTCGGAGCGTTTGAGATAACGCTGCCGTCATCGTGGAGCAACAAGATAGACCAGAAGTCTGAGTCCACGAGCGGCATGCTCAGCATCTTCCTGATGGCCTTTACGCTTACGCTCGTTTCGTTCTCCTGCACCGGCCCAATCATCGGTTTCCTGCTCGTGGCGGTATCCACGCAGGGCAATATCGTAGGCCCTACGCTCGGCATGCTTGGCTTTGCCATAGCTTTGGCTATACCTTTTACTCTGTTTGCGATGTTCCCGAGCTTGCTCAAGTCGGCTCCGAAGTCTGGCGGATGGATGAATGTGGTCAAGGTAGTGCTCGGTTTCATAGAACTGGCCTTTGCCCTGAAGTTCCTGTCTGTGGCCGATTTGGCCTACGGATGGCATCTGCTCGACCGCGAAGTGTTTGTCTCGCTGTGGATAGTCATCTTTGCCCTGCTCGGCATCTACCTGCTCGGCTGGCTCAAGTTCCCGCATGACGATCCTGAGCACCGGACCAACGTGCCGCAATTCTTCCTTGCAATGATTTCGCTGGCCTTTGCAATATACATGATACCAGGACTTTGGGGCGCACCGCTCAAGGCCATAAGTGCCTTTGCACCACCTATGAACACTCAGGACTTCAACCTTCACAAACAGTCGGTTGAGGCAAAATACACCGACTATGACCAAGGAATGGCTGCCGCAGCGGCTCAAGGCAAACCGGCAATGGTTGACTTCACAGGTTTCGGTTGCGTGAACTGCCGCAAGATGGAGGCTGCCGTCTGGACTGATCCCAAGGTGGCTGACATGCTCAACGACAAGTATGTGCTCATATCGCTGTATGTTGACGACAAGACTCCGCTGAAAGAGCCGATGAAGGTGGTGGAGAACGGTCAGCAAAGGACTCTGCGCACCGTGGGCGACAAGTGGAGCTATCTGCAAAGAACCAAGGTAGGGGCCAACACGCAGCCTTTCTATGTGTTGCTTGACAACCAGGGCAAACCGCTCAACGGTAGCCGTTCGTATGACGAGGACATCGCCCAGTATGTAGATTTCTTGCAGAAAGGACTTGACAACTACCAAAAAGCTAAGTGACAATATGTTGGACGAGAGGCAAAGAAAGGCCATAAGGAAACTTATAGACAAGGAGGTTGTGCCGGCCATAGGATGCACAGAACCCATGGCGGTGGCTCTGTGTACGGCGAAAGCATCCGAGCTGTTGGGCAAAACGCCGGAGAGCATAGACGTCTATCTGAGCGGCAACATACTGAAGAATGCGATGGGCGTGGGCATACCTGGCACCGGCATGATAGGACTGCCCATCGCAATAGCCTTGGGAGCCATCATCGGCAAGTCGGAATATGAACTTGAAGTGCTCAAAGACCTCACTCCCGAAGCTCTACAGGCCGGAAAGGAGTATGTGGACGACAAGCACATACACATAAACCTGAAGAAAGACATTTCTGAAAAGCTGTATGTAGAGGTGGTATGCAGTGCAGGAAATGACCAAGCCAAGGCTGTAATATCTGGCGGTCACACCAATTTCGTTTATATTTCGGTCAACGACAAAACCTTGTTGGACAAGCAGAAAGCGGAAAACGAACTGGAGGATGAAGGCGAGATAAAGCTTGATTTGCGTATGGTTTATGATTACGCCACCACAACACCGCTCAAGGAAATAGCTTTCATGCTGGAAACAAAGGACTACAACATGAAAGCGGCGGCCAAAGCTCTGAAAGGCAACTACGGGCACAACCTCGGAAAGACCATAGACCGCCCGTTGAGTCAGGGTATATTCGGCAAAAGCATTTTTTCACATATCATTGCAAAGACGGCATCTGCCTGTGACGCACGCATGGGAGGTGCCATGATACCGGTAATGAGCAACAGTGGCAGCGGCAATCAGGGCATCTGCGCCACCAACCCGGTGGCCGTGTATGCGGAAGAAAACGAGAATACGGAGGAAGAGTTGATACGTGCGCTGACCATGAGCCACCTTACGGCCATATACATAAAGCAGAACCTCGGCAAACTGTCGGCTCTGTGCGGCTGTGTGGTGGCATCAATAGGAAGCAGTTGCGGCATTACATACCTCATGGGAGGCGACTACGACCGAATATGTCATTCGGTAAAGAACATGATAGCCAACCTTACAGGTATGATCTGCGACGGCGCAAAACCCAGTTGCTCGCTTAAAATATCATCTGGCGTGTCAACAGCGGTGCTGTCAGCTCTGTTGTCCATGGAAGGCAAATGCGTGAGCAGTGCCGAAGGCATTATTGATGACGACGTTGACCGCAGCATACGCAACCTGACCTCTATCGGTGCTGATGCCATGCGTGCCACCGATGACATGGTTCTCGACATTATGACACACAAAGGCTGCTGATATTAAGTAATGTCCGCATCTTAGCCGTGGTGACTCGGTATTAATTCAGCGGACACTACTTAAGGGCGCTTATCATAGTTGTCGTGAATGTATGGCGTTGGTGTCAGTAGAAAATGCATTTTGTTTCAGTATACAGCGAATTGATTTCAATTGGTTTCGAGTAGATTGAATTGATTGAATTGAATTTCAAGAATTGATTTCAAGAGACAAACTCGCTACAAAACGCATGAAAAGGTTTGCCGATAGGCAGATTTTTCTTACCTTTGCAGCCGAAAAGGTCGGTTCCGTAGCTCAGTTGGATTAGAGCAACGCCCTTCTAAGGCGTGGGTCCAGGGTTCGAATCCCTGCGGAATCACCAAGAGAGAGGACTTCCCACGGTTCTCTCTCTTGTCGTTTTTACGGTGGTGTACTTGATATTACAATCAAAAATATTTATATACTTTTTTGTGTCATTTTGAGCAATGGCCTTCGTTGGGCAATGAAGCCTGTTTCATCGGCTATCGCAATAGGCTTCGATGGGCAATGAAGCCTATTGCGTTTTTCGCTTAGATATTTCTACGGAGAGAGTGCCAATGCCATAAGGATACAGATTTGGTTACCCTTATAGCAATCTTCTTTTAATGGTCATACAAAAGTGCATTAAACGCCCCTGGAGCTTCTCGGAATTGAAGCTACAAAGGTAATGCTCGTGCTCGTGTATTACGTGAACTGCTATACCAAGAATTGATGGATTTTCTCTTGACCTCATCGGCTTTTAACATTTCTGAGGGTGCAACCTGTCTGAAACCCAGACAAACAGGAAAACAGAAAGAAGCCCCACAACCACCTGTTTGCGGTTGTGGGGCTTCTACATATTATATATATTATCCAACAATTGCGCTAAGCCAAACTTGGCTTGCTTGTTGGCATGGCGTTCATGTAGCGCGTCCTACTCTGCGCGGAAGTTTGGCAAGTCCTCGGGAATGTAGGATGTTACGTAGGCTGAGTCGCCCAGCACCTCGGCTTCGGCAAGGCGTACAAACACGTTGGCACTCTTTTGGAACAGTTCCGGAGCGCGTGTAGCGTCCTCAAGGATGAGCAGCGACATGATGATGTCGCACGTCATGTTGTACAGGCGGCGAGCGAGGAAGTCGTGCATCTCCTGGTTTTCGGCCTCCTTCACGTAGGCCACGGCCTTCTCATACAGCTCGACCATCTTTTCCACTCGCACCTTCAGTGGCTTCAGCTCTTCTGCAACCTCTTTCTCGAGCATCTCCTTTATGATGCCGAGATACGTGCCGTTGCTGATGTAGCGCACAGCGGCCACCACCTGAAGCTGTGTCGTGCCTTCGTAGATGGAGAATATGCGCGCGTCGCGGTAGAGCCGCTGGCTCTTGTACTCCATGATGAAGCCCGAACCGCCGTGTATCTGTATGGCATCGTAGGCGTTCTGGTTGGCATACTCCGAGTTCATTCCCTTTGCCAACGGTGTGAACGCATCGGCCAGACGGCTGTACTTCTTCTGCTCTGCACGCTCTTCGGGCGTGAGTTTGCGCTCACGGGCGATGTCGTCGAGGGCTTTGTAAATGTCAACGTAGCGTGCTGTCTGATAGAGTATGCTGCGGCCTGCGTCGAGCTTGGCCTTCATGCGGGACAGCATGTCGAACACAGCCGGGAACTTTATGATTGGCGTGTCAAACTGTTTGCGCTCCCGTGCATAAGCGATGGCCTCGTCGTAGGCTGCTTGGCTCACGCCGACGCTCTGTGCAGCTATGCCCAGGCGTGCGCCGTTCATCAACGCCATCACATACTTGATAAGTCCCATGCGTGTGCTGCCGCAGAGTTCGGCCTTGGCGTTCTTGTACACCAGCTCGCATGTGGGCGAACCGTGTATGCCCAGTTTGTGCTCTATGTGGCGTACAGTTACGCCGCCGTCACGCTTGTCGTAGATGAACATCGACAGTCCGCGACCGTCACGTGTGCCTTCCTCTGAACGTGCAAGCACGAGGTGGATGTCGCTGTCGCCGTTGGTGATGAATCGCTTCACGCCGTTGAGCCGCCAGCACTTGCTCTCCTCGTCGTATGTGGCCTTGAGCATCACGCGTTGCAAGTCGCTGCCTGCGTCAGGCTCGGTGAGGTCCATCGACATCGTTTCGCCGGCGCACACACGTGGAATGTACTTCTTGCGCTGCTCCTCGTCGCCAAACTCATAGAGCGTCTCTATGCAGTCTTGCAGCGACCAGATGTTCTGGAAGCCGGCATCGGCTGCTGCCACAATCTCCGAAGCCATGGAGTAGGGGGTGATGGGCATGTTGAGTCCGCCGTAGCGGCGAGGCATGGAGATGCCCCACAGTCCTGCCTTGCGTGTGGCGTCGATGTTGTCGTATGTTTTTGCGGCATAGTGCATGCGTCCGTCAACGAGGTGCGGTCCCTCAAGGTCCACTTCCTCAGCGTTGGGTTCGAGCACGTTGGCGGCAATGTCGCCCGTGATGTCAAGCACGCGCTTGTAGTTTTCTATTGCGTCGTCGAAGTCAACGGGAGCGTCGTCGTAAGTGTCTTTGTCGGCGAAGTTGCGCTCTTTCAGCTCAACAATCCGCTTCATCTCCGAGTGGTTCAAGTAGAAGTCGAACTCGGGATGGTCGCTATAATAGTTTGCCATGGTCTTGTCTTTATTTACTGTTCTGCTTGTAATACTTGATGAGTTTGGGCACAACCTCTTCAACGGTGCCGTTTATCACATAGTCGGCAATGGCGTTGATGGGGGCGTTGGGGTCGCTGTTCACCGAGATGATGATGCCAGAGTCCTGCATGCCGGCTATGTGCTGTATCTGTCCGCTTATGCCACAGGCTATGTAAACCTTTGGGTGTACCGTGACGCCCGTCTGGCCAATCTGCCTGTCGTGGTCAACCCAACCGGCATCCACGGCGGCGCGGCTTGCTCCCACCTCGCCGTGCAGTTCCTTGGCCAACTGGAACAGTTGGTCGAAACCCTCCTTGCTGCCCACGCCATAGCCTCCGGCCACAACGATGGCAGCACCTTTCAGGTTGTGCTTGGCTGCCTCCACGTGACGGTCGATCACCTTCACCACATAAGCCTCCGGCGACACATACTTGCTCACTTCGGGATAAACCACCTCGCCCTTGGCCAGGCCTTCATATTCAGCCTTCTGCATCACTCCGCTGCGCACGGTGGCCATCTGCGGACGGTGGTCAGGGTTGACGATGGTGGCCACGATGTTGCCGCCAAACGCCGGACGTATCTGGTAGAGCAGGTTGTCATAGTGCTTGCCGGCCTTCTTGTCGTCGTAGTCGCCAATCTCCAGCTGCGTGCAGTCGGCGGTAAGTCCGCTTGTGAGCGATGACGACACACGAGGACCGAGGTCGCGCCCGATAACGGTTGCGCCCATGAGGCAAATCTGCGGCTGCTCCTCCTTGAACAGGTTTACGAGAATGTCGGTGTGGGGTGCCGACGTGTAGGGAAACAGTCCCTCGCCGTCGAACACGAACAGCTTGTCAACACCATAGGGCAGTATCTGCTGCTCCACCTTTCCCTTTATTCCCGTTCCGGCAACTACGGCGTGCAGTTCCACGCCAAGCTGTGTGGCCAGTTTGCGGCCTTTGGTAAGCAACTCCTGTGACACTTCGGCCACAGTGGTGCTCTCTATCTCACAATATACGAATACGTTGTTCATCCTTGCTTATCCAATAATCTTCTCGTTCAACAACTCCTTGACCAAGCCCTCAATGTCCTCGTCGCTTGAGGTGAGCGTCTGGCTCTCCTTGGCTTGGAACACGATGTTCTGCACCGCCTTCACCTTTGTGGGCGAACCGCTGAGTCCGCACTGCTGCGGGTCGCCGTCAACATCGGCCACCGACCACTGCGTGAGTGTCAGGTACGGACGCTCGTCATACAGTTCCTTGTAAGGCATTTCGGCTGTGCGCTCCATGGGAGCCGTGGCGCGCTTGTATTTCATCACCAGCTTGGCGTTGGCCGGGCGGCACGGGGCGGCGCTGCCGTTCACCGTAACCACGATGGGCAGGGGAGCCTCTACTGTCTCCACGCCTCCGTCTATGTGGCGGCGTATGGTGAGACGATTGTTCTCGCACTTCACTATCTCCTCGGCGTAGGTCACCTGCGACAAGCCGAGCTTCTGTGCCACCTGCGGACCCACCTGTGCTGTGTCGCCGTCAATGGCCTGGCGTCCGCCGATTACCACGTCAACGCCACCAATCTTCTTTATGGCCGTGGCCAGGGCGTAGGATGTGGCAAGTGTGTCGGCTCCGGCAAACAGGCGGTCGGTCAGCAGCCAACCTGTGTCGGCTCCACGGTAGAGTCCCTGTCTTATCACCTCGGCGGCACGCGGAGGCCCCATGGTCAGTATGCCGACGGTCGAGCCGGGGTTCTGCTCTTTCAAGCGCAGAGCCTGCTCCAGAGCGTTAAGGTCTTCGGGGTTGAAGATTGCGGGCAGCGCGGCGCGGTTTACCGTGCCTTCGGCTGTCATCGCATCTTTGCCCACGTTTCGTGTGTCAGGTACTTGCTTTGCAAGCACAACGATTTTCAAACTCATATTTTTAATTGATTTATCGTTATTGGTTCGTCAAATATAGGGCAAAAATACCTTTTTTTTATTATATGACAAAATAAAACATGGGGTATTTGCTGCGTTTCCCAGTCCGTCGGTTGGGTGGAGAAAGCTGAGGGGTAGGGCTGTGGCGGCATTATTGCGGCATGGGTTTCTGTCAGGGGTGTTGAGAAGATAAAAAGCCGCAAGTATATAAACAACTTGCGGCTTTTCCTTTGATTTCTATTTATTGGTATCTGTCGTTACTGTATGCAAATCTTTGTTGTGTAAGACTTGGCGGCGGATTTAGCCGTCATGATATAAACGCTCTTAGACAGGTTAGCGACGGAAATTTTGTTCCCTTTGCTTTCGCGTACTGTTTCACCGTTTATATTGTACAAGACAACGCTGCTTACGTTAGAGCTGAAAACATATTCATCGCCAATCTTGCTGACATGTAAGTCGCTATTGTCAGATATAGCGTTGTTGATACCTGTAGAGGATTTGGCAAGAATGTTGATTTCAGAAATCTGGAAGAACGAATATCTTTCCGCATTGATAGGCGTTGTAAGGTGGAGTCCCAGGCAATTTATGCCTTCACCCTTAGGTATGTCAACATTATAAACGCAGAACGGGTAGTAGCCATCGTCGTCGGTAACGGTAGCTTCAAGAGTAAGTTCTTTCACTGTCTGCTGGTCTCCCTTTAGGTTTCTCTTGCCGCTCGTTACCGTCAGATTCTCCGTTGAGAGATTTCTTGCAACAATCTGCAATACATATTCGTCGTCGTCAAAGCATATAGGCGGCAGCAGCAGCCATTCGTCTGTTGCGGTAATTTCGCTTGGCGTGACTTGCGGATGTATATAGTATTCAGCACCGCCGATATACTCGTCGCCCATAAGATATTGAGCAGCCGTAGTATTGAAAGTCCATGTCCATCCGTCTTCATTGCCATCTATGGCAGTCCATTTGTTTGCCGTTGATTGTTCGTTTGAGAAGTCCTCTGTGAATGGAGTATCCTTGTCTACGGTGATAGCCTTACCGAATACGTATTGCACGGTAGTTCCTGTGGTTGATCCGAAATCGTTCTTTGCGGTAACCTCGTAGTAGTATTTTCCCAAGCGGCGTATATTGTCGTCGGTTACCGACGTCTCGGTGAGGTCAGTTCCCACTACGTGCTTGTCTGGCTGGCGCACTACATCATACTTTATTGAACTTTGGTCGATAGGTAATCCGTGTTTACCTATTTCAGGCGCATCCCATGATATTGTGGTAGATCCGCAGCCGTCGGCAAGCTTTATGAAGAGGTTGCGCGGAGCCTCAGGGACGTCCATTCCCACATACTGGTAGCACAGACCCTTCTCGCCGTCTCCAACTTCGTTGGCTGCGTATATCTCATACTTATATTCTTTTCCAATCTCCGGCGTTTCATCAACATAGCTCATTTCTTGTCCGGGAGCAACATCGGTAGTGAATGTCTTTACGATTTCGCCGTCGCGTTCTACTGTAACATACTCAATGCTTGCAAGGTCCTCTCCGCCGAAAGTCTTTGTAGGGTTCTTCCATGTTATGGTAGCTTTCTTCTCACCGCCTCCAGCAGGCACCGCCTTTATTTCTGTAGGTGCAGCGGGCGCATCGTCTCCCGCCTCTACGTATGGGATATACATCGACAGTACTGCCGCACCTGAACCAATAGTATTTAGCTCGTCCATAGATTTCACTGTGCCGTCCTCGTTAAACTGGAAGCGTACCAACCATGACTCTCTGCCGCCGTCGCGCGAATACATAGAAGACGCCCAATACAGGTCACCGTTAGTCTTGTCGAATTCCATTGTCTGTCCGCTCACCATACCGTTGTAGCCGGTATTGTAAACTCTGGTGAACTTACTGTTTGTCTTGTCTATTTTATAGAGCCATCCGTCTTGGCATATTCCGTAAAGGTTGCCGCTTTTATCGGCAGAGAGAGCACCAGGAAAATCGTCCATCTTTGTAATTTGCGTCATCTTGCCTGTTTCAAGGTCAATCTTCTGCAGGTATTTCTCACCCATGTTATATGTAGTGGCATACATAGTCTTTGTAAGCAAATGGGCAAGTCTCATTCGCTATTGCTGAATGGTTGCCATGGATGCGACGTTACAAAGAAACTATTAAAGGGTGGTTCTATAAATTAGTTCCTTCTCTTATGAGAAATCTCCGTTCCGTTGTTTGGAACGTGCGTTCCGTACTACGGA
>CAVAQY010000061.1:0-15702 GCA_963590865.1 Bacteroidaceae bacterium
AGAATCGGGTAAGGGGCAATATATCGTTACTTCTACTTTAAATGAAAGAGCCGTGTTGTCTTGATGGCAATTTCATCAAAAGCCTTGGCTATCTCATCAAACTTTCCGGCCATAGTACTAAGTTTGTCAATATAGGCTGGTAGGTTTTCAGCTTTCACGCTGACTTTCTCCGTATGCTCAATGCTCTGCATCAGATTACTGATGTCAACATTGTCTCGTTTGGATGTCTTCATTTTATCTCGTTTTTGTGATTGTACATTACGTTATCGTTTCAGTCCTTTCTTGACTGGAGCCTTGCACATACGGTCGGCCATGTGTGCGCAACGCCTTGCCCATTCCAAGTCGTCCTCATCCTTGTCCCGTCCCCATCCGTCGGGAATGTTTCCGCCACCGCCACAAGATTCCGACATCTGTGTGGCTGCGTCCAGATACCCGACAAACAAAAGCAGAGCCGTTCGCTGAACATCTATGATATTGGCAAACTTGTTGTCATCGGGAAGGAAGGCCTTACTTGCAATAAGGGCATCGGCTGCCGATGGTATGTCCAATTGGTAGTCACGGTAGTTGAACTCAAATGAGTGACGTTTCAATGGGGGAACTGAAGCCGTTGGGCGTTCGTGGCACCTTGTAGCTTTTCCTGTTTGCAGTTTTATTGCAGAGGATACTGTTGTTAGGCTATGTGCTATAGTCGCTTGCTCCATAGTCCTATAATGCAAGTCCGTCCATGTGAGCAATATCCGTGACGGCATCGCCTCTGCGGATATGTCCGATGGAAGATGGTTGACTTTGACAATCTCCGCACGGTCTTTGTTGACCGAATACCGCACGGCATTTCCGCCATACGGTATGGTTTTTAGCTTTGGCAATCATAGACCCGATACATTACTGCATAAGACTGCCCTTGACTTCTCCCCCAACGCTCGATGAGTGGAATGGCGGCACGCGTCCACTGCTCTACAAACTAGGTGTTGTGGAAGTAGAGACCACGCTTGTCGTTCTGACAAACATTGGGGAATCTGCGTTTAGTTATTGTTTTTCCTGATTTTACACTTGCTGGTTGACTCTATCCGCAGGCTTTTTGCAGTTATTTAACATTCGGAGGGGTCCTTGTGAGTAACAACGTAACCGTTTTTTTTGTAATTTTGCAGCCGCTTACAGAAAGAACCGCTCATTCGGTTGACTTTTAGAGAGTTATAACTTACACATATTTTTCTTATAGGGATGAGACAATTAAAGATTCAGAAGAGTATTACAAACCGTTCAAGCGAAGCCTTGGATAAATACCTTGTAGAGATTGGACGCGCTCCACTTATTTCCATTGATGAGGAAATCGAGCTTGCGCAGAAGATACGTAAAGGCGGTCCTGAGGGTGAACGCGCCAAGGACAAACTGGTTACGGCCAATCTGCGTTTTGTCGTTTCTGTGGCAAAACAATATCAGCACCAAGGACTTACTCTTACTGACTTGATTGACGAAGGCAACATCGGTCTCATCAAAGCAGCACAGAAGTTTGACGAAACGCGCGGTTTCAAGTTCATTTCCTACGCAGTATGGTGGATTCGCCAGAGCATCCTTCAGGCCATAGCAGAGCAGAGCCGCATCGTGAGATTGCCGCTTAACCAAGTGGGATCGCTCAACAAGATTAATCACGAAATAAACAAGTTTGAACAAGAAAACCAACGTCATCCGTCCGTTTCGGAGCTTAGTGCGGCAACAAATCTTGACGAAGACAAGATAGGCCAAAGCCTTATGGCCGACGGACACCACGTTTCCATCGACGCACCCTTCCAGGACGGAGAAGACAACTGCATGCTTGACGTGATGGCCAGCGGAGACGACAGCCGTACAGACCGTTATGTAGACCACGAGTCTATGGCATTGGAGCTGAACACCGTGCTTTCAAGAGTGCTCAAGGAGCGTGAAATAACCATCATCAGGGAGTGTTTCGGCATCGGATGCCACGAGAAAGGACTTGAAGAGATCGGCGACCAGCTGGGTCTCACCCGTGAACGTGTGCGCCAAATCCGTGAGAAAAGCATAGCAAAGCTGCGCGACAGCGGCAATGCAAAGATACTTATGAAGTATTTGGGTTAAGCCTTGGTGCTTGAAATGCGCCGCTTGACCGATTTCTGGAGCATTACATACAGTTCGTCCGAGACAGGATGTCTTTGATGACGATAATAGGATTTTTTTTAAAGGCAGCAAATCAACAACCTTGGTTTGCTGTCTTTTGTTTGCCAACAGTTTTCAAAACCGTCCACTATGACCTGTTGTCCACACCAGCCTTATCCGGGCAGGACATTTGGAAGAATGGTCGTTTCGTGAAAAACAAACCGCCGTTTTGTCTTGCCATCTTCGATATTTATTGATAATTTTGGGGCGTGAAACCGAGGCATACAGCGTTTTTGCGGACAATAACATTGCTTGGGATGCTCCTGCTTTGTTACGGTTCCGCCTTTTCAAGGAACATCCAAGACACCTTGGTTGTGGAACGTATGTTTTCATACAAACGCAATTTCACGACAACCGCAAGCGGCAGCACGGGCAACGCATACATCAAATACAATCTGCGCACTATAAAGCGCAACCCTACCTTGTTCTTGATTCCATCCATGTATTACATCGCCAAAGGTAGGCGCAATTATCTAGGCGAGGTGTATGGGCAAATTACATACAACGACGTGGGCGACTATGGCATGAAACGCCAGATTTACGTCAATACAATACCGCACAACCGTGCGGCAATGCCCACGGCAATACAGTACATCAGTCCAAATCTTTACGGCGTGTCCCTCTATAAGGACATTCTTTTGTCGCCGTTCAACCGCAGCAACAGGATTTTTTACCGCTACAGAATAAGTCCTTCGCCCGACGGACGTTCATGCATAACGTTCACGCCTCGCCAGCAAAGCACCCAGTTGGTTTCAGGTTTTGCCATTGTGGAGAACGCTACAGGGCGCATAGTCAACTGCCAGTTGAACGGAGAGCATGACATGGTGAAGTTTGACGTAGACGTTGACATGGGCGAGAAACCAGAAGGAGGAGGTCTCCTTCCTGTATCGTGTAAGGTTGGGGTGAAGTTTAAGTTTGCCGGAAATGACATAAGGGCCACTATACTTGCTGTTTACAACTGCACCACTACCCTGCCCGACTCCGTAAGCAACGTCTGTTCGCCGGAAACGATGGACTCGCTGCGTCCCGTTGCGCTGAACAAAATTGAGAAGGAAGCCTACCGCCTGTATCTGAACGAACAGAATGTGGAAAACGACACTATCTCCACTTCTTCCGGAAAAACGATAGGCAAGGCAAGTCTTGCCGCTCTGGATGCATTGGGCGGCTATCTGGTCAACAGCTCGGACATGCAAATGTCAAACATGTCGATAAGCGTGTCTCCCCTGCTCAACCCTTCCTATCTCAGCTTCAGCCGCAGCCGCGGTATAGCCTACAAGTTGAAGTTGGGCGCACAATACCTTTTCTCGCCGGAAAAAAGCATTTCCCTTAACCCCGATTTGGGATATAACTTCAAGATTAAACAGTTTTTCATAAACGCCACTCTCAGATACACTTACAATCGCAGCAAGCACCGATGGATAGAACTGACATTTGCCAACGGAAACCGGATTGCCAATTCGAGTGTTCTCGACATGATAAAGTCTGAAAAAATGGACACCGTCAACTTTGACGCGCTCGGTCTTGACTACTTCAACGACAACATGCTCAAGGCGGCATGGAACACAACCATAGGAAGGCGGTTCAATATCAATGCTGGAGGAGTGTTTCACAAGCGCAAGGCTGTAAGCACCGAGTCCATGGCCAAGGCCGGAAAACCGGACGCATACTACAGTTTCGCCCCGTTTCTTACCGTCACCTACACCCCCTACCCCCTTGGACCAGTGTTTACCGGCAACTATGAGCGCGGCGTGCGCCACATCATGCACTCCAACACCGAGTATGAGCGGTGGGAGTTTGATGCATCCTTCAACAAACGGTTGGCTTGCATGCGCCGCTACTCTGTCAGATTTGGCGGCGGATTCTACACCAACAAGGAAAGCGTCTACTTCGTTGACTTCAGCAATTTCCACGAGAATTACCTTCCGGGCGGCTGGGATGACGACTGGACAGGCGACTTCCAACTGCTGAACAGCCAATGGTACAATGCCTCTCGCTACTATCTGCGCACCAACGTCTCATACGAATCGCCGTTTCTCTTGCTCACCTGGGTGCCTTTTTTCGGCAAATACGTAGAGACGGAGCGGTTGTATCTGAGTTCTTTGCAGATACAACACACCCGCCCCTACTTCGAATTGGGCTATGGTTTCACCACACGTTATTTCTCTTTCGGCCTCTTCGGAAGCTTTCTTAACGGCAGCCTCCATGAGTTCGGAAGCAAGTTCACGCTCGAATTGTTCAGCAGATGGTAAGGAAGCTTGAAACGGGTTGCCGCTATCCGATTATTGTTCTTCCGCTTCGGAAATCGTCTAAACAAGTGCTAAAAAAGGTGCAAGCCTTTGATATTCGCTGGAAAATGCGTACTTTTGCGGCTCAAAAACATCCGGATTAATGAAGAGAATTTTCTTGGTTGCTTGTACTGTAATGGCGTTGTGCGGTTGCGCAAACCAATACAATCGCGTGTACAAGTCATCAGACTACGATTATAAATATGAGTATGCCAAGGAGTGTTTTGCACGTGGGCAGTTTACCCGGTGCATCTCTCTGCTGCAAGAACTGGTGACCATCCAGAAGGGAACCGACAATGCCCAGGAGTGTCTCTACATGTTGGGCATGGCAGAGTATTGCAGCGGCGACTACGAGAGTGCATCCGCTACATTCAAGAAGTACTTTTCATCCTACCCCAAAGGCGTTTATGCCGAGCAGGCGTCCTATTATGTCGGTCAGGCTCTGTACCAAAGCACACCCGAACCGCGTCTCGACCAAACCCCGACCATTGGTGCAATCAACGCATACCAGGAGTTCATGGATCTTTTCCCCGACTCCAAGCTGAGACAAAGTGCCCAAAACAGGCTCTTCGACCTGCAGGACAAGCTCGTCCAAAAGGAATATCTTTCGGCAAAGCTTTACTATGACCTTGGCGGATATTTCGGCAACTGCACAGGTGGAGGTTCCAACTATGAGGCTTGCATCATTACTGCACAAAACGCACTCAAGACATACCCGTACTCAAAGAAACGCGAGGATTTCGCAATACTGATAATGAAGAGCAAGTATGAGCTTGCCCAGCAGAGCGTTGAGGACAAGAAACTTGAGCGTTTCCGCGATGCCGAGGACGAGTGCTATGGCTTCATAAACGAATATCCAGAAAGCCAGGAACGCCAGACAGCCGAGAAATACATCGTCCAGTGCAAGAAAGTGACAAAAGACTGATAAACGAACAATACAAGAACCTTTATTTATATCTTATGGATTACAAGAAATCGAAAGCACCGGTAAACACCGTGACCCGCAACATCATGGATCTTTGCGATGAAACAGGCAACATCTACGAGAGTGTGGCAATAATAGGCAAGCGTGCCAACCAGATTTCGGTGCAGATTAAGGAAGACTTGAGCAAGAAGCTGGCAGAGTTCGCTTCTTACAACGACAGCCTTGAAGAAGTGTTCGAGAACCGTGAGCAGATAGAGATTTCCCGTTACTACGAAAAGCTGCCGAAACCGACATTGTTGGCAACGCAGGAGTTTATCGAGGGAGACATCTATTGGCGCGACCCGGCACAGGATGCACAGCAGCAACCGGCCGAAACTCAGAACTGATACACGGTAGGCCAAGATTCATAGCGGAGGTAAAACAATGATACAGCGCATACAGACTCTTTACTTGCTTGCGGCGGTGGCTCTCAGCATCGTTTGCCTTTGCCTGCAGATAGGCACGGTAAGTGCCGAAGGCATGACCGTGGCCCGCGAATACAACCTTTGGGTAATGTCGTCAGACGGCACGGCGAGCTGGAGCGTATGGCCTCTGTTTGCGGTGCTTACCCTCGCTTCGGCTGTGGGCTTATACGCCATATTCATGTTCCGCAACAGGATATTGCAGGCTCGTTTCTGCCTGTTCTGCTCCTTGCTTGTGGTGGGATGGTATGTAGTGTATGCCGTTTTCGGCCACGTCATAGCCGACACTTCGGCAAACCAGACGTTTTCACCTTCAGCGACAGCCGCACTTCCGATGGTGTCGTTGGTGCTGTATATTCTGGCACGCCGCGCGATAATAGCAGACGAACGCCTTGTTCGTGCCGCCGACAGGATAAGATGACGCAGTCCAGTACCGCTCACGAATCTTGATGCTTCTTGTGGCGGTTGTTCATGTGACTGCCATAAACCTTCAGAAAAGCAAAACAGATGGCCACGAAACCTAAGGCTGCACTATTCGACCTTGACGGTGTGGTGTTTGATACAGAACCCCAATACACCGACTTTTGGGGAGAACAGTGCAGAGAGTTTCATCCCGATTGTCCCGGATTGGAGCTTGAGATAAAGGGACAGACCCTACAACAGATATACGACCGCTATTTCAGCGGTGACTTGTTGGCGAAACAGGAGTTGATAACCGAACGTCTTGATGCCTTTGAAAGAAACATGGCGTTCCGTTTCGTTACGGGTTTTGAAGCGTTTGTCAACGACTTGCGTGCCCAAGGAGTGAAGACTGCGGTCGTGACAAGTTCAAACCGCCAGAAGATGGAGGCGGTTTATGTTAAATGTCCTGGCTTTAAGCAACTCTTCGATGCTATACTCACAGCCGAAGACTTTGCCAAGAGCAAGCCAGACCCCGACTGCTATCTGAAGGCGGCAGCTCGTTTCGATGCAAAGCCGTCGGAGTGCGTGGTGTTTGAAGACAGCTTCAACGGACTGAAGTCTGGCCGTGGTGCCGGAATGTTCGTTGTCGGCCTTTCCACCACCAATTCTTCCGAGGCGATAAGTCCGTTGTCGGATGTCGTGATTGGCAACTACATTGGTTTCAACCTGTTTGACGCGTTTGGCAAGAGAACGGTTTGACCGTCACTTGGTTGCTTCCTGTGGGTGCGGCAAAGGACGTGTACAGGTTGTCGGGCAGAGCCTTTTCTGCCGTTTCGTTCGTTTATTCCGTCTATTTTGGCTAATTTTGCCCACATTACATTATAATAGGTATACATGATTTCAGTCGAAGGCCTTAAGGTTGAATTTGGGGTAAAACCGCTTTTTCAAGATGTAAGTTTTGTGGTGAACGACCACGACCGTATAGCCCTTGTTGGCAAAAACGGAGCCGGAAAGTCAACCATGCTCAAGGTTCTGTGCGGACTTCAAAAACCTACATCCGGCACAGTTGCCGTTCCCAACGATTCCACTGTGGGCTATTTGCCGCAGGTCATGCGGTTGCAGGACGGCACGACAGTTATAGAAGAAACACGCAAGGCTTTTGCCGGAGTGGCGCGTCTGAAGGCACGGGTGGAAGAATTGAACCGCCAGATAGCTGAACGCACCGACTATGAAAGCCGTGAATACATGGATTTGGTTGAACGCTTCTCAGCCGAGCATGACCGTCTGATGATGATGGGTGCGGAGAGTTGCGAGGCGGAAATGGAGCGCACACTTGTCGGATTGGGCTTTGAGCGCACCGATTTCAACCGTCCCACAAGTGAGTTCAGCGGTGGTTGGCGCATGAGAATAGAACTTGCCAAGATACTTTTGCAGAAGCCTGACGTGCTGCTGCTCGACGAGCCTACCAACCATCTCGACATAGAAAGCATACAATGGCTTGAACAATTCCTCGTTCAGAGCGCAAGAGCCGTGGTGTTGGTCAGTCACGACCGTGCTTTTATCAACAACGTAACCAACCGTACTCTGGAGATTTCCTGCGGCAGAGTCATCGACTACCGTGTGAAATACGATGAATATGTGACTCTCAGGGCGGAACGTCGCGAGCAGCAGTTGCGTGCTTACGAGAATCAGCAGAAAGAGATAGCCGACATGAAGGACTTCATTGAGAAGTTCCGGTATAAGCCTACCAAGGCCGTACAGGTGCAGAGCCGCATAAAACAGCTTGAGAAGATTGTGCCAATCGAGATAGACGAAGTTGACACATCAGCACTTAGGCTGAAGTTTCCGCCGTGTCTGCGCAGCGGTGACTACCCTGTTATCTGCGATGAAGTGCGCAAAGACTATGGCCAGCACACCGTGTTCGACCATGTGAACCTGACCATAAAGCGTGGCGAGAAGGTGGCTTTCGTAGGGCGCAACGGCGAGGGAAAGTCAACACTCGTCAAATGCATCATGGGAGAAATCCCGTTCACGGGTTCGCTCAAGATAGGCCACAATGTACAGATAGGCTATTTTGCGCAAAACCAAGCCCAGCTTTTGGACGAGAACCTCACCGTTTTCGAGACGATAGACAATGTAGCACGGGGCGAAATACGTCTGCGTATAAAGAACATATTGGGTGCTTTCATGTTCGGAGGTGAAGCTTCCGACAAGAAAGTAAAAGTGCTCAGCGGTGGAGAGCGCAGCCGTTTGGCCATGATAAGGCTGCTGCTTGAACCCGTCAACCTGCTCATACTCGACGAGCCTACCAACCATTTGGACATGCAGTCAAAGGATGTGCTGAAAGAAGCCATACGGGCTTTCGACGGAACGGCCATCATAGTAAGTCACGACCGCGAGTTTCTTGACGGCCTTGTGGGCAAGGTTTATGAATTCGGAGGCGGCATGGTGCGCGAGCACTTGGGCGGTATCTATGACTTTCTGCGCCGCAAGAACATCGCAACCCTCGATGCTCTCGGCGGCAATGCGGCAAACGGAGGTTCGCAAGCAGGAGGTTTGCAAAGCAAGACTGTGGCCGACAGCAAGCCGAAATCGGCAGATAAGGCTTCCGCAGAAGTACAGACAGATGCGTCAACAGGCACACAAAAGCAGAGCTATGCCGAACACAAGGAACAGCAAAAGAAGATACGCCGTGTGGAGAAAGCCGTAAAGGCATCCGAAGCTGCCATTGAGGGTATGGAGAAACGCCTCAAGGAACTTGACGAAATACTGTGTGATCCGGCGAATGCCTCCAATATGGAACTGGTGACTGAATACACTTCGGTCAGGAACTCACTTGACCAGGAGGTTGAAAAATGGACACAAATGTCAGAAGAGCTTGACCGTCTGTCGCAAGAATGACACAGGAGCAGTCTCATTAAACACGTAAACAACAAAACCAAGTATATAAACTATGGACATGAAAAGATTATTTCCGGCGATGGCTTTTGCCTCAATGGCTATCGCTGCGGTTGGACAAAACCAACTGAAGTCGGGCATTGACATTACAAATCTCGACAAAAGCGTAAGCCCGAAAGTGGACTTCTATGATTATGCCTGCGGCGGATGGGCTAAGCAAAATCCCCTTCCGGCTGCTTATTCGCGATACGGCAGCTTCGACAAGTTGGCCGAAGACAACGGCAAACGCATCAACTCCATACTCGGAGAGCTTAAGGAAAAGAACTTTGCCAAAGGCTCTACCGAATGGAAACTGAGCGAACTGTACAAGCTGGCAATGGACTCTGTGCGCAGAAACAAGGATGGCGTAAAGCCAGTAATGCCCATTATCAAGAAGATGGAGGCTGCAAAGACGGTCAAGGAACTGTTTGCCATCCAGCTTGAACTGGCTCCCTTTGGCGACAGTGAGTTCTATTCTACTTATTTAGGTGCCGATGAAAAGAACGCCGGATGGAACATCATGAATGTGTCGCAGGGCGGTATCACACTCGGACTCAAGGAGTATTACCTCGACACCGACTCTGCCACAACCGCCATACGCGAGGCTTACAAGAAGCACATTGTGCGTATGTTCAAGCTGTTCGGCTTCAAGGAGAAGGCTGCAACGCAGAAGATGGAGAACATCATGCGGATTGAGACCGCTCTGGCAAAGGTTTCCAAGTCGAGAACCGAGCTGCGCGACCCCGAAGCCAACTACAACAAGATGACACTTGCGCAGTTCAACGCCAAGTATCCTAACCTCCAGCTGGAGAAAGTGTCAAATGCAACAGGCATAAAGAGCGCTTATTTGGCTAATATCGTGGTTGGACAGCCCGACTTCATGGCCGGTGCCGACAAGATTGTGGCCAATCTGACTCCGGCGGAATACCGTGACTACATGGAATGGGGGCAGATTATGAGTGCCGCCAACTATCTTAGCGATGAGATTGTAGCCGCACAGTTCGACTTCTTCGGCAAGACAATGTCAGGACGCAAGGAAAATCATCCCAGATGGAAGCGTTCCACAAGTCAGGTGGAAAACTTTATGGGACAGGCTCTCGGCAAGATGTATGTGGAACGCTACTTCCCCGCATCGTCAAAGGAGCGCATGAAGAAGCTCGTGAGCAACCTTCAGAGTTCGCTTGCCGAGCGCATAAAGGCACAGGACTGGATGAGTGACACTACCAAACAAAACGCTCTGGAGAAGCTGGGCACGTTCTATGTGAAGATTGGTTATCCCGATGAGTGGATAGACATGGCCGCTCTGGACATCAATCCGGCCAAGTCCTACTATGAAAACGTGGAACAGTGCCGCAAGTTCTGGACTAACTGGTCTGTTGAAACCAAGGCCGGCAAGCCCGTAGACCGCAACGAGTGGCAGATGTATCCGCAGACTGTCAACGCCTACTACAACCCGACAACCAACGAAATCTGCTTCCCGGCAGGTATTCTTCAGGTGCCTTTCTTCGACCCGACAGCCGACGACGCTTTCAACTACGGTGCTATAGGTGTCGTAATCGGTCATGAAATGACCCACGGATTTGACGACCAGGGTCGCCACTACGACAAAGACGGCAACATGAAGGACTGGTGGACAGAGACAGACGGCAAGAATTTTGAGAAGAAGGCCAACAAGTATGCCGACTTCTTCTCGAATATAAAGGTGCTGCCCGACCTCAATGCCAACGGCCAGCTCACCCTTGGCGAGAACTTGGCTGACCACGGAGGACTGCAAGTGGCCTACTTTGCATACAAGACCGCCACGAAAAACGCTCCTCTGTCTACCATTGACGGACTGACACCCGACCAGCGTTTCTTCCTCGCTTATGCCGGTGTATGGGCTGGCCACATCACAGAGGCTGCCATACGTCAGCAGACAAAGAGCGACCCCCACTCGCTGGGACGCTGGAGAGTGAACGGTGCCTTGCCCCATATCGATATGTGGTATGATGCATTCGGCGTGAAAGAGGGCGACAAGATGTTCGTTCCCAAGTCGGAACGCCTGTCGCTTTGGTGATAAAGTACACACTTACACACATGGGGAGCAGGGCGTTCTGGGCGTAATGTGCGTCAGGGACATCCTGTTCCCCATATTCTTATAAATTCTGCCCGTTGACAAACGAGCGGAAAACGACAACCAAAGAACCATAAAACAGACAATCAATGCCATTAAGACTACCAGACAAGTTGCCGGCGATAGAGCTTCTGAAGCGTGAAAACATCTTCGTGATGGACAATTCGCGCGCCACAATGCAGGACATAAGGCCGCTCCGGATTGTGATACTCAACCTGATGCCGTTGAAGATAACCACCGAAACCGACCTTATACGCTTGCTTTCCAATACGCCGCTACAGCTTGAAGTGAACTTTATGAAGCTGAAAAGCCACACTCCAAAGAACACTCCCATCGAGCACATGATGATGTTCTACCGGGATTTCGAGGAGATGCGCAACGAGAAGTTCGACGGTATGATTGTGACCGGCGCACCTGTGGAGACCTACGACTATGAAGATGTGACCTATTGGGACGAGATAAAGACCATACTCAACTGGGCGCGCACTCATGTCACCTCCACTCTCTACATCTGCTGGGCCGCTCAAGCCGGACTGTATTGCCACTACGGCATTCCCAAGTATCCGCTTTCCAAGAAGATGTTCGGTGTGTTTCCGCAGTATGCACTGCAACCACAGCTGCCCATCTTCCGTGGTTTCGACGACATCTTCTACATGCCGCACAGCCGCCACACCGAGATACGGCGCGAAGACGTGCTTGCCTGTCCCGACCTCTCGCTCATTGCCGAGTCGGAAGAGAGCGGCGTGAGCATGGTAATGGCGCGAGGCGGCCGTGAAATATACATCACCGGCCATCTGGAGTACGCCCCCAACACGCTCGATACCGAGTACAAACGTGACAAGGGAGTGCGCGACGATGTGGACATGCCGGTGAACTACTACCGCAACAACGACCCTTCGCAGCCACCGCTCGTCACTTGGCGCGCCCACGCCAACCTTCTTTATTGCAACTGGATAAACTACTACGTTTACCAGGAGACACCTTACGACATTGACACCATACACTAAGCGATGCAGAGTCTTGAGCTTCTCGCCCCGGCGCGTGATTTGGAGTGCGGCAAGGCGGCCATTGACCACGGTGCCGACGCCGTCTATATAGGTGCCGACCGCTTCGGCGCACGTGCAGCAGCGGGCAATTCCGTGGCCGACATAGCCGAATTGTGCCGCTATGCCCACCGTTTCCGTGCCAAAGTGTACGTCACGGTAAACACCATTGTATATGATTCTGAGCTTGAAGCCACACGGCGGCTGATACAGGAGCTTGACTCGGCAGGAGTGGATGCCGTGCTTGTGCAGGACATGGCCGTGCTCGGCATGCTCAAAGACCATCCCGACGTGGCGGCGCACGCCAGTACGCAGACCGACAACCGCACTATAGACAAGGTAAGGTGGCTCCGCAGCGCAGGTTTCAGCCGTGCCGTGCTCGCCCGAGAACTGTCTGTCGGCGAGATAGCCGCCATCCACGAGGCTGTACCTGACATGGAGCTTGAAGTATTCGTGCATGGTGCGCTGTGCGTAAGCTACAGTGGCTTATGCTATGCGTCGCATTATTGCTTCAACAGGTCGGCCAACAGAGGCGAGTGCGCGCAGTTCTGCCGTCTGAGGTTCAATCTCATAGATGCCAACGGTGCGGTTGTAGAGCGCGACCGCCATCTTCTTTCGCTCAAGGACATGAACCAGAGTGACAATCTTGAGCGTTTGGCTGAGGCCGGGGCAACATCCTTTAAAATTGAGGGCAGGCTCAAGGATGCATCATATGTCAAAAACGTCACCGCAGCCTATAGCCAGAGGCTTGACGAACTGGTAAAGCGTCATCCCGACAAGTACTGCCGGGCTTCGCTCGGACGCTGCTCCTATACCTTTGAGCCTAACCTCAGCAAGACTTTCAACCGTGGCTATACCACCTATTTCGCCGACGGGCGACAGCCAGACATCTCGTCTGTTGACACACCCAAGGCCATCGGCGAGTATGTGGGCTACGTCAAGGAGGTGCGCGGCGGATCGTTCACCGTGGCCGGAACGGCAGTGTTTGCCAACGGCGACGGCCTCTGCTTCATGAATGGCGACCGTCAACTGGAGGGTTTCCGTGTGAACAGGGTTGAAAACAACCGCCTTTTCCCTCTGCGCATGCCCAGCGAATTGCGCCGTGGCCTGCATCTTTACCGCAACAACGACATGGCTTTCGAGCGTTCGCTTGCGCATGACAGTGCCCAGCGCAAGATACCCGTGACCGCAAGCCTTGACACAATTGACGAAGGTTTCTGCCTTACGCTCGCCATAAAGGACGTTTGCGAAGTGGCGACAACCGTTGAGGCTGAGCACCAGGCTGCGCAGAAGCCGCAGCGCGACAATATTGTGCGCCAGTTGACCAAGTTGGGCAACACTATCTACGAGTGTGACGATGTTCGACTGCCCGACGACTTCAACTTTTTCATTCCTTCGGGAGTGCTTGCCGCCATGCGCCGTGAAGCCGTCAGCCTGTTGGAGGAGCAAACCGTGGCTGGTTGCCGTTGCCAGACCTTTGACAAGACCGATGAAAACGAGGCCGTGCCCGACTATGGCCGTGTGCAATATCAGTACAACGTGGCCAACAAAGCCGCAGAGGAATTCTATTCGCGCCACGGCAAACCACAGGTTTCACCGGCGTTTGAACTTCGTGCCGACACCGAAGGCCCGCTCATGCAGTGCCGCTACTGTCTGCGCTATGCGCTCGGACGGTGCGTAAAGCACGGCGGACGCAAGCCGGAGTGGCGCGAACCCCTATCCTTGGTGCTGCCCGACGGACGGCATTTTCGTCTTGAGTTTGACTGCCGCAACTGCCAGATGAACGTCTACGCAGACTAAACGTCACAGCCTGTTTTCGTAACTATGGCACTTAGGCATCGTAACTATGGCATTTACGACCCGTAACTATGGCATTTAGCCACCGTAACCATGGCATTTACGAACCGTAAACCGCCTGTTTACAAAAACGAAGGATACAGACACGAGAAACAAACCCATAGAATGAGCATGACAAACATACTGTACAGACTATTCAAACAGTTGTTGGGCGGAATTGAAACCGCGCTGAAACACCGGTTGAGCACCGCCACCATTTCGCTGCGGCTAACGCTTGTCGCTGCCGCGGTGCCGGTTCTCGTCATGTTCTCGTCCTGCTACAATCCCGCGACCGACACTCCCGATGCCTGGGACTTGACCAAAAAGCAGATTGACTCCATCTCCTTTTCCACCTCACACCACTATTCGCAGGGCTACAATTTCATGGTCAAGCGCGACAGTATGCGCCTTGTGTGCGAGCCGCCCGACGAGTTGCCGTTCGACTCCGTTACGTTTCAGCGTGGCGACCGCGTGGTTGTGGCCGACATAATGGCCATGCCCGGCGACAGTGTCGACTCCGTTTGGGTCAAGATTGCCCGCGACCAGATTACTCAAGGCTGGGTTCGCGAGTGCGACCTACTGGCCGGAGTGGAACCTGACGACTACATATCGCAGTTCATCGACACGTTTTCCAACACCCACCTGCTCATATTCCTGTCCTTGTTCGGCGTGGTTTCAGCCATCTACGGGCTTCGTCTGCTTTTCAAGCGCAAGGCTCACATAGTGCATTTCAACGACATCGGCACGTTCTATCCCTCGCTGCTCGCTCTTCTCGTGGCCTCTTCCGCCACGCTGTATTCCACCATACAACTGTTTGCGCCCGAGATGTGGAGACATTTCTACTATCATCCCACACTCAATCCCTTTGCCCTACCCCCTTCGCTCGGTCTGTTCGTAAGTGCCGTCTGGGCAATCGTGATAGTCGGTTTGGCCGCTCTCGACGAGATACGCCGCAAGTTGCCCATTGGCGAAGCCTTGCTCTACCTCTGCGGACTGGCTGCCGTGTGCGCCGTAAATTACATTCTGTTCAGCATTTCCACCTTATACTATGTAGGCTATCCGCTGCTTCTGGTCTATGCTGCGTTCGCCATTGTCCGCTACCGTGCCGGTTTTCCGGCGCAATATGTGTGCGGCAACTGCGGCGAATGGCTTTCCGGCAAGGGCGTCTGCCCCCGTTGCGGAACTATAAACGACTGAAATCAAATGTTGTACCAAACGTTTTTATAAAAGACGAAAAACGTTTAGAACAACATTGGTCAAAACTTGAATCAAGACCTTCAACTGAACACGAAAGTAACCGTTGATTGCGATCAAGACGTCCAGCGGCACTGAAAATAACCGTTGATTGCAATCAAGACGTCCAGCGGCACTGAAAGTAACCGTTGATTGCAATCAAGACGTCCAGCGGCACTGAAAATAACCGTTGATTGCAATCAAGACGTCCAGCGGCACTGAAAGTAACCGTTGATTGCAATCAAGACGTCCAGCGGCACTGAAAATAACCGTTGATTGCAATCAAGACGTCCAG
>CAVAQY010000062.1:0-15435 GCA_963590865.1 Bacteroidaceae bacterium
AGTTCCGTTCCGTACTACGGAACGCACATTCCGTTGTTCGGAACCGCCGTTCCGTAGTACGGAACGCACGTTCCAAACAACGGAACGGAGATTTCTCATAAGAGAGGGAACTAATTTATAGAACAACCCTTTAATGGTTTCTTTGTAACTTCGCATCCTTGGCAACCATTCGGCAATAGCGAATGAGACTTGCCCATTTGCTATTGCCGAATGGTTACTTATAAAAATTTGAAACATAAAAAAACAAAAAACAGAAGGGTAAACCTGTTTACTGTTGCCTTTTTGTGTTAATTTTGCATCTTGACATTGCGCAAAAGGCAAAAAACGACAATAATGTTCCGTATCAAGAAGTTAGACATATTCATAGTCAAGCAGTTTGGACTGCTGTTTGTCGGGACATTCTTCATTTGCCAGTTTGTGCTGATGATGCAGTTTCTCTGGCGCTATGTCGACGAGCTAATTGGCAAGGGGTTGTCGTTGCAAGTACTTGCGCAGTTCTTCTGGTATATGGGCATAATGCTCATGCCCCAGGCTTTCCCTTTGGCCATTCTCCTGTCGTCGCTGATTACGTTCGGCAACCTCGGCGAAAGTTCGGAACTTACAGCCATCAAGGCTGCCGGCATATCTCTGATGCAGGCCATGCGCTCGCTCATTGTGATAGTGTCGGTGGTGGCCTGTTGCTCGTTCTATTTCCAGAATGTCATAGGACCGGAATCGAACAAGCAGTTCGGACAACTGTTGCTTTCGATGAAGCAGAAGAACCCGGAACTGGAAATACCGGAGGGGATTTTCTATGACGGAATACCCAACTGCAACCTCTACGTGCAGAAGAAGGACTTGGAGACAGGCAAGCTGTACGGCATAATGATATACAAGATGAACGGCGGCTATGAGGATGCAGCTATAATCCTTGCGGATTCGGGCACCTTGCAGTCCACTGCCGAGAAGAAACACCTGTTGCTGACGCTGTACAGTGGCGAATGGTTTGAGAATATGCAGTCGCAGGACTTGGCCGGAAGTGCAAATGTGCCTTACAGGCGTGAGACTTTTGCACACAAAAGGATAGTGCTGGACTTTGACGGAGGCTTCAACATGGCCGATGTGGCCGGAGTTTCCAATAGCGCGCAGTCTAAGAGTATGGGGAGGATAAGGCATGATCTCGACTCCATACGGGCGTTCAATGACAGCGTAGGGCACTCTTTCTACAAACAGGCGCGGTGGACTACATATTACCGTCCGAGTCTGTCGGATAAAGATTCTGTCAAGGCGGTAAAGGAGGCTGCATCGGTAACGGTGAATGTTGACTCCATATTCTATCGTGCAGACAGCGAAGTGAAACGAAATGCTGTAAAGGCAGCGTTGAACAATGTGGAGATGGACGCTGCGGACATAGGGATGAAGGGCGATTATACGAAGAGTCTGTGGCGTGTGGAACGTACGCATGAGATAGAAGCGATAAACAAGATAACGCTGTCCCTCTCGTGTCTGATCTTCTTCTTCATCGGTGCGCCCCTCGGAGCGATAATCCGCAAGGGCGGACTTGGTGTGCCGGTCATAATATCCGTGCTGGTGTTCATCGTCTACTATATCTTCGAGAACTCCGGAATGAGGATGGCGCGTGACGACAACTGGACGGTGTGGTTCGGAAAATGGATTTCCACAGCCGTGCTGGCACCTGTGGCCGCGTTCTTTACGTACAAAGCCAACAAGGACTCGGCGGTTTTCAACATAGAACTGTACCGCAGTATCGTGTATGGCGCACTCGGAATACGTGCGAAGAGGCACATATACAAGAAAGAGGTTATAATAAACGACCCGGACTACGCTGCCGACGCATTGACACTCGGACGGATAACCGAAGAGGTGACGGAATATTCCGAGGAACACAGACTGCTGAGAGCGCCTAATCCGATAAAGGTGTTCTTCAGACAGGGGGATGACCGCCGCATAAGAGAGATAAACGAGGAACTGGAAAGCGTGATAGAGGATTTGTCCAACTCCAAAGACGGTATCGTGCTGGCGGAACTGAACAATTATCCCGTGGTTGCCACCCACGCACATACACGTCCTTTCAGACGGCGTGCGCTGAATATAGTGACAGGTGTGGTGTTGCCGCTCGGAATATTCTTCTATCTGCGTATGTGGAGGTTCAGGCTGCGCCTGTCACGCGACTTGAAAACGATAAGGCAGACCAACGAGAGAATAGTGAAACGCATAGAAACGATAAAAGAACTCCATTAATACCTTTATTATATATATTCTGTATGAATGATTTCAGACTTAGCACAATAGATGAGGCTCTTGAAGATTTCAAGGCCGGCGAGTTTGTGATAGTGGTGGACGATGAGGACCGCGAAAACGAAGGTGACCTTGTCATTGCCGCAGAGAAGATAACACCCGAAAAGGTGAATTTCATGCTGAAGCATGCACGTGGAGTGTTGTGCGCACCATTGACTATAGACAGAAGTAGGGAACTGGACTTGCCGCATCAGGTGGTTGACAACACTTCGATGCTCGGTACTCCGTTTACCATTACCATAGACAAACTGGAGGGATGTACCACCGGCGTGTCGGCCTCTGACCGTGCCGCAACCATAAAGGCACTGGCTGACCCGACTTCCACTCCGCAAACGTTTGGCCGGCCCGGTCATATCAATCCACTGTATGCCCAGGACAACGGTGTGCTGAGGCGTTCCGGGCACACAGAGGCAGCCGTTGACTTGTGCAAACTGGCCGGGCTGTACCCCGTGGGTGCGCTTATGGAGATAATGAACGATGACGGCACCATGGCACGTATGCCCGACTTGATGGTCTTTGCCAAGAAATTCGGCATGAAAATCATCACGATAAAAGACCTCATAGCCTATCGTCTGAAGAAAGAAACATCGGTGGAGATGGGTGACAAGGTGGATATGCCTACCAAATACGGGCACTTCAAGCTTATACCTTTCCGCCAGACGAGCAACGGCCTGGAGCATTTCGCACTGGTAAAGGGCGAGTGGAATGACAACGAACCAATCCTTGTGAGGGTTCACTCCTCGTGTGCCACGGGCGACATTCTCGGCAGTTGCCGTTGCGACTGTGGGGAACAGTTGCACAAGGCTATGGAGATGATAGAAAAGGAAGGCAAGGGCGTGCTCGTGTATATGCAGCAGGAAGGCCGAGGCATAGGTTTGATGAACAAAATCGCAGCCTACAAATTGCAGGAGGAGGGCTACGACACCGTAGATGCCAATGTCCATCTCGGCTTCAAACCTGACGAGCGTGACTATGGATGCGGCGCGCAGATACTGCGCCAGCTCGGTGTACACAAGATGCGGCTGCTTACCAACAATCCCACGAAACGTGTGGGACTGGAAGCATACGGCCTGGAGATTGTGGAGAACGTCCCGATAGAGATAACTCCCAATGAGTATGACTACAAATACCTGAAAACGAAGAAAGACCGTATGGGACATCTTCTGCATATCAAGTAAAAAGGGATTTGAAGGCGATGCTCTCGTCACAGCAGACGTGGGCACACATATGTTATAAGAACAAAAAGAAAAACAACAGAAATACTATGGCACAATTATCAAACCGTCTGCAAAGGCTTGCGCCGTCGGCCACACTGGCCATGTCGCAAAAGAGTTCAGAGATGAAAGCACAAGGACTGGACGTAATCAACATGAGCGTTGGTGAACCTGACTTCAATACTCCCGACCACATAAAGGAAGCAGGCAAGAAAGCTATCGATGAAAACTATTCAAGGTATTCTCCCGTGACAGGCTATGCCGATTTGCGCAAAGCCATATCTGAGAAACTTAAACGTGAGAACGGACTTGACTATGGAGTGAATGAAATAGTAGTGTCCAACGGTGCTAAGCAGAGTGTCTGCAACACCATAATGGCTTTGGTTAACAGTGGTGACGAGGTGATAGTGCCGGCTCCCTACTGGGTCTCCTATCCGCAGATGGCCAAATTGGCCGGTGGTGTGCCCGTGATTGTTGAGGCTGGTTTCGCCCAGAACTTCAAGATGACACCGGAACAGCTTGAGGCAGCAATCACTCCAAAGACAAAGCTGCTGATACTTTGCTCGCCAAGCAACCCTACGGGAAGCGTATATACAAAGGAAGAACTTCGCGGATTGGCCGAAGTCATAAAGCGTCATGACGACTTGTTTGTGCTGGCTGATGAGATTTACGAGCACATCAACTATGTTGGCAAGCACGAAAGTATCGCACAGTTCGAAGGAATGAAAGAACGCACGATAGTGGTAAATGGAGTTTCCAAGGCTTATGCCATGACTGGTTGGCGCATTGGCTACATAGCTGCTCCGGAATGGATAGCCAAAGGATGCAACAAACTGCAGGGACAATACACGAGCGGACCTTGCTCCGTGAGCCAGATGGCCGCAGTGGCCGCCTACGTGGAGTCACAGGATTGCGTAGAGGATATGCGCAAGGCTTTTGAACGCCGCCGTGACCTTATCGTGTCGCTTGCCAAGGACATACCTGGACTTGAAGTGAATGTGCCGCAGGGTGCTTTCTATCTCTTTCCCAAGTGTAGCTCGTTCTTCGGAAAGACCGATGGCGAAACAGTAGTGGCCAACTCGTCAGACTTTGCGATGTATCTGCTTGAAAAGGCTCATGTAGCTACCGTCGGCGGCGATGCCTTTGGCGACGGTGAATGCTTCCGTATGAGCTATGCTACAAGCGAAGACAATATCAAGGAGGCCATGGGCAGGATAAAGAAAGCATTGGCCGAGCTGCACTGATGTGATGACAGACTCAAGGCAATGATTTAAAGGCGACCTTTCAGCAATGAACCCGATGTCTTTTAGTGCGTAAGGGGATTGCAGAAAGGTCGCCTTGCCTGTAATGTCGTGGTAGTGAAGAATAAAGGCTTTGTCAGCATGCGTAAACGGCAGGATGGTATGTTACAATTTTAATAAGCGGTGGGTTAAATCTTATTAATTAATTCCTTAGTTCTATGTATTTTGTTACCTTTGCCTTTGGTAAAACGAGGGGGAATACTGTGCTTTTCGCTCGTTTGGATGCCATGAAAAAGGAAGACTAATCAATATAAATTTAATAATTAAAAACTTTAAAAACATTCAAAATTATGGCAACAACAAAAACAGCTGCTGCCCCAGCTAAAAAGAAAACGGGCTTTGGTGGTATCAAAAACGCATGGGTGATTATCGTAATCTGCTTCATCGCTGCAGTTCTCATCTTCACTCAGATTTTTGGTAATCCTGACAACTTCGTAAACGGTGATCCCGCTGGCCACCCGCTGCCCGGTAATATGCTTGGTACTGTGTATAAAGGAGGTTTCGTGGTGCCTGTCATCTTCACTCTCTTGCTCACAGTGTTCTGCCTCGGCATCGAGCGTTACTTCGCTCTTCGCAGCGCTTTCGGAACAATGAGCCTCGGCAAGTTCACTATCCAGGTGAAGGAACTTATCAAGGCCGGCAAGTTCGACGAAGCACAGAAACTCTGCGACAAGATGAAGGGTTCTGTTGCCAACGTGGTGTCTGCTTCTATCCGTGCATACAAGGACGTTGAAGGCATCAGCGGAATGAAGAAAGCTCAGAAGATTTCCAAAATCCAGCAGGCTCACGAGGAGGCTACTCAGCTTGAAATGCCTACACTTCAGATGAACCTTCCGATTGTGGCTACCATCGTTACCCTCGGTACTCTTACCGCCCTGTTCGGTACTGTGCTCGGTATGATCCGTTCGTTCGCAGCCCTTTCTTCAGGTGGTGGTGCTGACTCTGCCGCTCTTTCTGAAGGTATTTCTGAGGCCCTTGTGAACACCGCTTCCGGTATTTTGACTTCATGGATCGCTGTGGTGGTTTACAACTTCTTCACAAACAAGATTGACAAGCTGACATACGCACTTGACGAGGTAGGTTATACAATCGCAACAACTTACGACGTTAACCACGCAGAAGAGGCTTAATTGTTTTACCTTTTAATTTTTCATAACTAATGGGTAAAATAAAGATTCAAAAGAAAGACGTCTGGATAGACATGACCCCTATGTCTGACGTGATGACACTGCTTCTGTGCTTCTTTATGTTGACCTCAACATTCTTGACGCCAGAACCAGTGAAAGTCACCACGCCAAGCTCGGTGTCAGAAGTCAAGGTGCCGGAGTCCAGTCTCTTGACCATTCTTGTGGATCCGAAAGGCAAGATCTTTTTGGGTACAGAAAACAAGAATGACATGAACATGATGCTCAGCACCGTGACCGGAAAGTTCGGTATCTCTCTGACAAAGGCTCAGTTGAAAAACTTCCAGGAAGAGGCAATGGTGGGTGTGCCCCTCAGTGCCTTGGCTGACTATCTTGGCCTTGAAGCAGACAAGCGTACCGAAGCTATCAAGACGATGGGAGTGCCCACTGACAGCCTCAGCGGGTCAATGAGTGAATTCCAGGAGTGGATTGCGGCAGCCCGTGACGCCAACTCTGACATTAAGATTGCCATCAAGTGCGATGCCACAACACCGTACAAGATTGTCAAGAAGATGATGTCGGAGCTGCAGGACATGAACGAGAACCGTTATCAGCTTATCACTAACCTTAAGACTTCGGAGGAATAATACATGGCAAAGAAGAAAGAAAGCAAGCAGAAGAAGATGAACACCCGCGTGGACTTCACGCCGATGGTGGATATGATGATGCTTCTTATCACGTTCTTCATGCTCTGTACTACCCTGAGTAAGCCGTCAGCAATGCAGCTTACCATGCCGAGTAATGATAAGAACATAAATGATGACGACCGTAATGCAACCAAGGCTTCACACACCGTGACACTCTATCTTGCGGCTAACGACAAGATATACCACGTGGACGGTATTCCAAAGTATGACGATCCTTCATGTGTCAAGGAAACGACTTGGGGCAAAGACGGACTCCGCAATGTGCTGATAACGCACACCGTGGAGGAAGGCTACAACCCCGTGGCACGTGTAATGGCGGCTAAAAGCAAACTTGACCAGAAGAAGTTGAGTTCCAACATGCCGGACTCTATCTATCAGAGAGAACTGTCTGACATAAAGAACGGTAAACTTGAAAGCGGAAAGATTGAAACTCTTACCGTCATAATCAAGGTGCTTGACACTGCGTCATACAAGAACATGGTTGACGCTCTCGATGAGATGACTATATGCAGTATTGGTAAGTATGTCATTGACAAGGTTAATCCTGATGACGAGAAACTTCTCAAGCTCAAGGGAATTAACTAAGTTGATGTCTAACAATTAAATGAATTGCGATTATGTCAAAGATAGATTTGATTGATAATGGATGGGTTGACCTCGTGTTTGAGGGGCGCAACCAGTCCTACGGAGCTTACAAACTGCGTAAAGATACTGGAAAGCGAAACATTTTGGCTCTCCTTGTTGTAGCCGTTGTCGCTATTCTGATAGCCCTTGGAGTAAGCGTTAAGAACGCTATTGAGGCAAGCCAGAAGAAAGTGGCTGTCACAACAGACGTTGAGTTGTCCAAACTGGCACAGAAGAAAGAGGCAAAGGTTGAACGCAAGGAACCGATAAAGGTTGAGCAGAAGCAGGAAGTAGTCGAGAAAGTGAAGAGTTCTGTGAAATTCGTAGCCCCTGTCATCAAGAAGGATGAAGAGGTTAATCCTGAAGAGGAGTTGAAGTCACAGGATGAACTGTCACAGAACAAGACGGCCATCGGTGCTCTCACCGTTGTCGGTAACGATGAGTCAGGTGAAGTCCTCAAGGCTAAGCAGGTCGTTGTGACTGAACAGCCTAAGGAAGAGACCAAGGTCTTCGATGTTGTAGAGCAGATGCCGCAGTTCCCCGGAGGTCCGCAGGCATTGTTTGAATACTTGTCTTCTCACATCAAATACCCCGTGGTTGCTGAAGAGAACGGCGTACAGGGTCGTGTTATCGTGACGTTCGTGGTTGAGCGTGATGGCTCTATAACAGACGTAAAGGTAGCAAAGTCCGTTGACCCGTCACTCGACAAGGAGGCACAGCGTGTGGTAAAGAGCATGCCGCACTGGATTCCTGGTAAGCAGAACGGTGCTGCAGTACGTGTTAAGTACACAGTTCCTGTGACATTCAGACTACAATAATAGTATATGAATAGAACCACATTCAACGCAGCTGTTGGATTAACTTTCGTTTTGGGTTTGTTGTTGTCTTGCAACAACAAACCCAAAAACGGTAGAACGGATACCTACTCATCGGGATCCATATCATTTTATTGTGATGAGAGTTTCAGCCCGATTATAGAAGAGGAAGCCGAGGTGTTTGAGTTGGCATATCCTCAGGCTAAGGTAAAGGCTGTATACACCAATGAGTCGGAAGCTGTCAAGACGTTGATGGACACCCTGACTTGTTTGGCGATTACTTCCCGGAGACTGAAAGATACAGAACGGGAGAACCTCAAACAGCGCAAGTTTGCTCCTATGGAAGTGCCGTTTGCTTATGACGGTCTTGCCATAATAACTAACAAGCATAATCCCGACACCATGATAACCGTCAAGGACTTTGTGAGAATTCTCAAGGGAGAGGTAACAAAGTGGTCGGATGTTTATCCCCATTCATCGTTGGGCGACTTTGATGTAGTGTTCGATAATGCCAAATCGAGCATCGTACACTACTGCGAGGACTCCATTTTGGGTGGCAAACCCATCACCAGTCCGAAGATTTCGGCTGTCAACAAAAGCAGTCAGGTCATTGACTATGTGTCAAACCACAAGAATGCCATAGGAATTATCGGTTCCAACTGGCTCAACGACAAGCGCGACACTACCAATGTCACATTCAAGAAGAACATACAGGTCATGGCTGTCAGCAAGATGGACAAAGCCACTGTGACAAGCAGCTGGAAGCCATACCAATATTATATCTTTAACAGGAACTATCCGTTGGTACGCACTCTCTATGCGATTATCAACGACCCCTACCATGGTTTGCCTTGGGGCTTCGGACAGTTCCTCGCTTCCCCAAAGGGACAGCTTGTCATCTGCAAGTCCGGGCTTATGCCTGTCCGGGGAGAGGTGACGATTAGGGACGTAAATGTAACAACAGAATAAAATCCAATGAATATGAAAGCAGTTAAATATCTTTTTGCAGGTGTTCTGGCCATTGCGGCAAGTTCATCTGTTATGGCACAGTCAGACGATAAGGCAACGGTAGATGCCATTGCCAAAGTAATCAAGAGCAAATCGGCAGATGTAGCCGACCAAGTGAAGGATGTGTTCAAGAAAAACAAGAAGAATCCCGAAGTGCTTGTGGGTATTGCCCGGGCATACTATGAAGTTAATGATACGGCAAATGCTATTGACTATGCCAACAAGGCCATCAAAGCAAAGAAGGACTACGCTGCAGCTTACGAACTCCTTGGCGATGTGGCGCAGTTCAGTAATGACGGCGGCAAGGCTGCAGAGTGGTATCAGCAGGCCATATACTTTAGCCCCAAATCGCCTGAGGCTTACTTCAAGTATGCGAGCGTATATCGTAAGATAAGTCCCGCTGAGGCTATTGCCAAGTTGGAAGAATTGCGTGCCCAACGTCCGGACATTGCTGTTGATGCACTTGAGGGACGCATCCAGTATGCTTCCAACAACTTTGCAGAGGCCGTGGCATGTTTCGGCAAGGCCGACAAGTCCAAGCTGGAAGAAAGAGACATTTGGGAGTATGCCACCTCGCTTTATTTCCTTCAGAAGTATCAGAACGCATTGGATTTGGCTAAGTATGGACTGACAAAAAATCCTCGCAGTGCTACGTTCAACCGTCTGGCCATGTTCAACAGCACCGAGCTTAAGGACTATTCTTCGGCCTTGCAGTATGCCGATGCTCTGTTCAACAAGTCCGACAGTGCCAAGTTCACCTATTTCGATGTTGTTTACTACGGCAACGCCCTCAAGGGAAACAAGGAATACGACAAGGCTCTTGAGCAGTATCATAAGGCATTGACCATGGAAATCGATGACAAGGACAAGCGTGCCGGCATATATAAGGAGATAGCCGATGCCTACAAGGAAAAGGACGACTATGACAACGCAGTCAAGAGCTTCCGTGAGTACATGAACGGTTTGGACAAAGCCTCGGCTGCAGACTATGCCGGACTCGGACAGATGTATATCCAGCGTGCAGACAAACTCACTGGAGAGGCACGCACCGCCGCATTCCGCGATGCTGAGAAGGTCTACGACGAACTTCTCGCCAAGTATTCCGATGCAGAAGACTTTGCCACTCTCTACAAGGCGCGCATCAATTCATACATCGACCCCGAAACCAAGGATGGACTGGCCAAGCCATACTACGAGAAGCTCGTGGAGATAATCAATGCCCGTGCCGATAAGGACAAGACCGACACCACCCGTCTGCTTGAGGCTTACCGTTATCTTGGCTATTACTATCTGTTGCAGAACGACAAGGAAAAGTCTAACGGCTATTGGAACAAAATTCTGGAAATAGACCCGAACGACGCCAATGCAAAGCTTGCCTTGGGACAGAAGTAACTTCCGGGCATGACAATGCGAAGAGGGGCGGATGTACAGTGTGTGTGCATCCGCTCCTCTGCATTGTATCATTAGGCTTTGCCAATTTTGCCAAGTGATTAATGTTCAAAAAATAAATTTAGCAAGTTTGTAGAATATTACTAGAATTGCCAACCAAAGAACATGAAAGAACTTATACCAAACGGGGGCATTCCGCGCAATATCCTGTTTGCCATGGCTGTCATCGGTGGACTGACGGTGGCAAACCTTTACTACAATCAGCCGTTGCTTGAAGCCATGCGGCAATCGCTCGAGGCAACGGAACTGCAAGCAAACTTCATCACGTTTATCACCCAAATAGGTTACGCCACGGGACTTATCCTTGTTGTTCCGTTGGCCGACAAGGTGTCGCGCCGCAAAATAATCACGGTAAACATGAGTGTTGCTGTGATATGTTGCTTGGCCATTGCGCTTGCCGACAACATTTGGGTGATATGGTTGGCTTCTCTGGTGCTGGGTTGCAACAGCGTTGTTCCACAGATGTTCATACCTGTGGCAAGTCATTTTTCCAAACCGGAAAACAAGTCGCGAAACATGGGCATTGTGCTGACAGGACTGCTAAGCGGTGTGCTTGGTGCGAGAGTGCTCAGCGGATATATAGGAGAGTTGGCTGGTTGGCGCACCATGTTTGCCATTGGCGCAGTCATCATGGCAGCGTGTCTGGTGTGTATGTTGCGCACTTTGCCAGTCATGCCGAGCAGTTTTGATGGCAGCTATGGCAAACTGATGAAGTCCATCGTAAGCATATACCGCAGTTTCCCCGCTGTCCGCATCTATGCCTTGCGTGGAGGACTGAGTTTCGGCAGCATGATGGCAATATGGTCATGCATGGCGTTCCATTTGGCTGGTGCGCCGTTTCATGCAGGAAGTGATGCTGTCGGTATGCTTGGACTTTGCGGACTGGCAGGAGCTATGGCGGCGAGCGGTATCGGCAAATATATACCACGGTTTGGTATTGAGAAGTTTTGTCTGGCAGGCAACATCCTGCAATTTGCGGCATGGATTATAGCCTATGTGTTCTCCGACGGTTATGCTGGACTTGTCGTTGCCATCATGTTGGTTGACGTAGGTGCGCAATGCTACCAGTTGAGCAATCAAAGCGGTTGTCTGGCACTTGTTCCTCAGGCAACCAATCGCTGCAATACCATCTTTATGAGCCATCTTTTTGCCGGTGGCAGTCTGGGTACTTTGTGTGCAGGCATTGCTTGGGACTGTGGCGGTTGGGATGCCGTTTGCCTTGTCGGTTTTTCTTTCTCCCTTGCCGTGGCAGTGGTTAATGTCCTTTTCCAGAGGGCACAACGCAGTAGGGAACAATGAACTTGAGCTTTCCTTAAAGTATATATGGAACGTGTTTTTGTGCAACATCAGCGGACTGGAAACTGTCTGAATGGTGCATGGCGTAAGAGGTTATTGGAGTAAGATATGGCAATACAGAAACCCGTAGAACAATCGTTGTTTCCTGAAGAAGGACAGCAGACAACACCGAAAGCGATAGAGAAAGAGTACGACTTGACCGACCTGTTTGACCGACTTGCCAAGTCCGCTTTCCGCAGTCGTTTCCGTCTGTCGCAGAAAGACCGTGAATACATTTCTGCCAAGGGACTTGACACCATCCGCCTGCACGCCAAGGACTTTGTGTCAAAGCGTCTGGCTCCAGCTGTAATACCCAACGACGGCAAGCAGACTCCGATGCGCGGTCATCCTGTGTTCTTGGCCCAGCATGCCACAGGATGTTGTTGCCGAGGTTGCTTTTCAAAATGGCACCATATCCCTGCGGGGCGCGAGCTGACCTCAGAAGAACAACACTATGTCGTCTGTGTCCTGATGGATTGGATTGAAAAACAGCTCACATAGACTTCTGCCGTTGGAAAGGCAAATCCCTTGCTTCCATTCGAAGGCGGCGCATGATAGAGTATTTCCTGCCACATTTCCTTACTTTTGCGTCTTTGCACTCGAATCGCAAAAGACGGAATTGCAAAGAACGAATAAATAGAAAAAACGGATAACAACTATGAGCAAGCAACAAGTAAACGACATGACGGTGGGTTTGCCGATGCGGGACATCATCACCTTTGCCATCCCTCTGATATTGGGATACATCCTGCAACAGATGTACCTCATCATCGACGCCGCCATCGTGGGCCGCTGGATAGGTGTGGGAGCCTTGGCGGCTGTGGGGGCATCCAGCTCCATCACCTTCCTCATCATGGGTTTCTGCAACGGTTCGTGCGCAGGCTTTGCCATCCCCGTGGCACAGGCTTTCGGTGCCAAAGACTACGTGAAGATGCGCACCTATGTAAGCAACAGCATCCGCATCGCCGTGGTCTTCGCCGTGGTCATCACCTTCCTCTCCTGCATCTTCTGCGGCAAGATTCTGCATCTCGTCAACACCCCAACCGAGGTATTCGACGATGCCTACATCTTCCTCATGCTCCAGTTTGCGGCGATACCTTTTACCATTGCCTATAATCTGCTCTCGGGACAAATCCGTGCCCTCGGCAACTCGAAGCAACCTTTTTATTTTCTCATCACCGCCTCCATCGTCAACATCATCCTCGACGGCATCCTCATTCTCGGCATGGGGCTTGGCGTAGATGGTGCGGGCATCGCCACCTGGCTGTCGCAGGGCTTCTCCGTGGCTCTCTGCATCTGGTACATCAAGCGGAAGATGCAGATACTCATCCCCCAGGGCGAGGAGCGCAGGTTCGACAACAAGAAGACGGGCATCCTGCTGAACAACGGTGTGCCGATGGGCCTTCAGTTCTCCATCACCGCCATCGGCCTCATCATGCTCCAGAGTGCCAACAATGCTCTGGGCACGGTCTATGTGGCGGCATTCACCGCCTCCATGCGCATCAAGTACCTCTTTACCTGTGTGTTTGAGAACATTGGTGTGGCGATGGCCACCTATTGCGGACAGAACCTCGGCGCCAGAAAACTGGAGCGGGTGGCGCAGGGCGTGAAGGCGGCCATCAAGATGATGCTGGTCTACTTCGTGATTACCTTCCTCCTCATCTACCCCTTCGCCGACCAGATGATGATGCTCTTCGTAGACAAGGGCGAGACGGAGGTAGTAACCCATGCCGCCCAGTTTATGCGCATCGCCAACTATTTCTACCCCGTGCTCGGTCTGCTCACCATCCTCAGGTACAGCATCCAGGGCTTGGGTTACAGCATGCTCTCGATGATGAGCGGGGTGATGGAGATGATAGCCCGGTGCGGCGTGAGCCTGTGGCTGGTGCCAGCCCTGGCATGGAAGGGTGTCTGTTTCGGCGACCCCGTGGCATGGATTATGGCAGACCTGTTTCTCATCCCCGCCTTCTGGTGGCTGTATGGGCATCTGAGGAAGGAAATTAATGTTCAATTCTCCGCGGATTCCACTCCGAGTGAAACGTGAAAGAATAGTCCAGAGTAGCAGAATGAAAAATGTTGTATAGGAGAGTTCACTATGGTCCCTTAATGGTTGTTCTGTTTCAACGGAAGAACCGTTTTTCCTATTCTCCCTTGAAACCGTTGAGCAGGTCGATTATCCTGTCTGCCTCGCTGTCGGTGAGTGTCTGGTTGAGTGGGATGCTCAGTTCTTCGGCGTGAATGCGTTCAGTTATTGGCAGTTCCATTCCACCAAGTAGGTCGCGGTAGCACTCTTGACGGTGCGGCGGTATGGGGTAGTGTATCATTGTTTCCACTCCGTTTGCCTTCAGATATTCCTGAAGCTTGTCGCGCTGTTTGCAGAGCACGGGGAAGATGTGGAACACGTTGTCCAGACAAAAGGCCTCGCCCGGCAGATCTATTATGCCATTGTTCACTCCGTCCACGTATCTCTTTGCCAGCTTCTTGCGGCGGGCATTGTCGCTGTCAAGACGAGGCAGTTTCACTCGGAGCCCCACAGCCTGCAACTCGTCTATTCGGCTGTTGCGTCCTGGATATTGGAATACGTATTTCCGGCTGGAGCCATAGTTGCCGAGCGACCTCACCGCTTCTGCCAGTTCTGCATCGTCTGTGGTAACAGCTCCGGCGTCGCCCAATGCCCCGAGATTCTTTCCCGGATAGAAACTGTGACCGGCTGCGTCGCCCAATGAACCTGTGCGCTGTTTGCCCTGCCACAGGCATCCGTGCGCCTGAGCATTGTCCTCTATCAGCTTTAACCCGTACTGACGGCAGATGTTGCCGATGCGTTCCGTGTAGGCGCATCGCCCGTAGAGGTGAACTATCATGACGGCCTTGGTGCGAGGAGTGATGGCCTGTTCAATCAGCCTGTCGTCTATCTGCATCGTGTCGACCCTCGGCTCCACGAGCACAGGGCGCAAACGGTTGTCGGTTATGGCGAGTATCGATGCAATATAGGTGTTTGCCGGCACTATGACCTCGTCGCCCTCCGCCATGACGCCCAGTTCCTTGTATGCCCGGATTATCAGAGTAAGTGCGTCAAGTCCGTTGCCGCACCCTATACAGTGGCGTGTGCCGATGTACTGTGCATAGTCGTTTTCAAACGCAGCGGTGGCCTTTCCTTTCAGAAACCATCCGCTGTCTATCACGCAATCTATGGCGGCGTGTATCTCACCGCTGTACATCTGCGTGACTTTTTGTAAATCGAGATATTTTATTGTTTGTGTTTTGACCATAGTGCAAAGATAATGCAAATTTGTCAAGTTACGTAATTGACAAGGACAAGTTAGTAACTTGTGCTTGACAGTATGGAATGTCGAAATATGTTGTCTTTGCGTATTTGCATCATCTGAATTCTTAAATCCGAAACGTTGAGTAACGTAAGGACAACGTTACTTTATAGTGACGAAAAGAGGGCGTGCCAGTCTTGACACGCCCTCTTGCTGACAAAAGGAATGCACGTTCTCATCTTCCCGTCGCCTGCAGGTACTCCCGTTTCTTCACCTCGTAGGTGGTGAAGGCCTCCA
>CAVAQY010000063.1:0-14990 GCA_963590865.1 Bacteroidaceae bacterium
AGCTACACTTTATTCCTGATTACGGGTGTCACCAACCGAGGATATCCGCTGACCCTTTTTAGATTCCTATTAATTGCATCGGTAAGTGAAAAAAGAAAGGTGCGAACCCCTTCTTTCGCCACTTCCTCGTAAGTTAGGCTCTGGTAAACCTGTAGAAAAGAAAATGTGAAAGAGGAATCCACACCATAGACTGGTGCGGACCCGCTCAAACAAATTTTCGTTCTTTCTACGTCTCAATTTACCAGATTTCAACTTACGGAACTCAATTGTCTGCTCGTGTCCACAAGATATCTTGTATCCTTGTGCTGGTCGCAACTTCAGGCGAGAGCTTTCACCCGCCCTGTCGCTAACCAAACGCAAATATATGAAAAGTCTGACGAACCATCAAACTTCTGTCAAGAAATCTTGCGGATTCCTCTCGTATCTTACCTTTCAGGGGCTATGGCCGCCATTTTGCTTCTTGTCCATTCGCTTATTGTAGTATAATGATTTCTATTATCGTTAGCAAAAGTACAACAGTGGTGTGTCAAATGGAGACATACCTTTGACTTTTTTATCAGCGAAGGCCATAATCAGAGTTGAGCATCGATTATTCAATATTGCTGTCCGCTAAAACTCAAAAGAGCGTAAGCTTCCTGCCCGAAGGCCTATGAAATTGGACTTCGGGTTTGTTCGGGATGGCTTCGGGATTCGTTCGGGACACAGAGCCTACGATTCTTCAATTCTCTAATTCTTGACCTATGATATCTAATGTCAAGAATTGGAGAATTAAAGAATTATTGCCTTGAAAATACAGAATTACGGGAAGGCTTGACCTGTCAAGCTGAAGTTCTTGGAAGACTTTCCAATTCCGAGCAAAGGAAAATTCTTTAATTCTCTAATTCTTGACCCTAATCTTGGCCTCGGAACTTGTTCGGGACGCAGAGCCTACAATTCTTTAATTCTCTAATTCTTGACCCTAATCTTGGCTTCGGGACTTGTTCGGGACGCAGAGCCTACTAATTCTTCAATTCTCTGATTCTTGACATTAATCTTGGTCTCGGGGGCAGCAGTACCTGTCCCTGTGACCCTGCAAGCACTACAACGAACGGATGCTCGCAGACTGACATCTCACTTACTCCACCTTATATATATTATAAGGCGCATACACACATAAAACGCCTGTATCGGCACACTCTCCCGGGGCGGCTTCTCCCAGCAAGGCGGAAGCCGCCCCTTTTGCAAAGAACGTATTTTCGGAGAAAACAAAAGAAAGGATAACGACAATGAAAGAACAGCAGCACTTCCGCATACGCTCCTACGGGCGCACTGAACTGGCACAAGCCTACAGCCCCGACCTCTCGCCGACGGCTGCCTGGCGGCGGCTCGACCAGTGGATAGGCCGTTACCCCGGACTCACGGCGCAGCTCTGCGCGCTCGGCTACCGTGAAGGCCAACGCTCATGGACTCCGGCGCAGGTGGAGGCCATCGTCGGGGCTTTGGGGGGAGCCGTGATTATGAAACCTTCACCTGCAAGACACGAAAAGCCGCCAATGGATTGCCGCATATTAGCAAATCCATTGGCGGTTTTCTAAATGACATTATCTGCAAGCACGATTTCAAACCTCTTCCAATACCTGAAACTCAACGCTGCGCTTTGTATCATCGGCAGCCTCGGTTTCAAAGCAAGAATTGTCAAACAGAGAATTGGAGATGTCGGCTGTCCGCTTTTTCTTCTTCGACACATAATCGCCAATGGGTTTTGTGCCGTTGGCAAATCTGTCCCTTATTACCCTTATCGACTCGTCGCCTATATCGACTCCTATCCATTGTCTCCCCAGTTCATCAGCAGCAACCAAAGTCGTTCCAGACCCAGCAAAGCAATCAAGCACTAAATCACCAGGATTCGAAGAAGCCTCAATTATCCGCTTGAGCATATCAATGTTCTTCTCCGTAGGATAACCTGTCAAATGCGTGTTTTGATTGTTCACATCAAGGAAATCAAGCCAAATGTCCTGTACTGGTTTCCCTTTGCTCTGGTCAAGATACACCTTCCGTCTTGGATTGCCATTTGAAGACCAATAGATTTCACCTCTCGCATCCATCTCGTCAAGTTTTTCTGGCGTATATTGCCAATGCTTTCCCTCTGGCGGCATCATTCCACGCCAAGGCTCGCCTGTTGCACCATTTCGCGTACCAGGAGCATGACAAGGAACTCTTTTGTGGCGTCGTCCTGTTCCTTCTTCCACGAAAGGATACTCTTTCAGTACTTTTTCTTCATCCCAATCCTCGTATGGTCTGTTCCACACAGGCGACTCGGATTTTGTGTAAAAAAGAATATAGTCGGAGATGTTTCCGTAAGTCGTTCTCGTGAAATTCTTTGATTTACACTTTTTGCGGGTTATCATACCCCTGAAGTTCCGTTCCCCAAAAATGGAATCCATAATAAGTTTGACATGAAAAAGCATATTGCAGTCAAGATGCACATAAATAGACCCCGAAGGAGACAGGAGCTTGTGCATCAAGACTAACCTTGGCTTCATGAAATCCACATAACCCTCGGTTGTGAAATTGTCGTTGTAGGCGTGCTTGAAATCTCTGGTCTCAAAAGCACCACCCGTATTATACGGAGGGTCAATATATATCAGATTGACCTTTCCACACACATTCTCGTCTTTTACAAGGAAATTCAACACGTCCAAATTATCTGCATGATACAGCCTTTTTATAAATTTCCCCTCATAATCTGTTACACTTCTAAAACTTGCCTTGTTTTTAGGTACAGTTGATACAGAAGAAACGGTTGCACATGTATATGATGTTATTCCTACTGCCATTTATGTTTGAAATTACGAATTCAACCATTTTTCGGTCAAACGCTCGTTGAACATTCTGAGCGTAAGAACCATTACCTTTGCCGGGGTTATCTTCTCCAACTTCGAGTAGTCGTCCCACATAGAGCCAAGCAGCAACCCCGGTCCGTCATTCAAGAATATGACCTTTGTCCTCAACCCCTTCTTTGCGACATACGAGAGTATCTCCTTTGCGCAATTATTGTAGCCCCCAGTACGGTCATCCTCTTGTGCGCCACCCCTGTCGCTGTCATACCTTGCCAATCCGATAGCGAGCACGTTCTTTTCCTTGTCCCTAATGACAAAATCGACAGGGCGTGACGGGTTGGGATAATCCTGAAAAACATCTTTCAACAGCACGTCCGCCCCTGCCCTTTTCGGACCTTCTATCGAGTATTCGGGGAATTTGGACTGGAACATGTCGAAGAATGTTTCAGTCAGCGAATAGCCTTTCTGACCTCTGTCCTTGTATTCCCACAAGACGGCGCACAAAGCCTCGTCGGGCAGAGGTCTTTCGTTGAACTTTCTCTGCACCACATTGATTGGTCTGAAATCTTTTCCGAACGTGTCGCAAACCATTTTGATTTTGTTCTTTGCCTTCAGCATCTCGACAGACGTGTTCGGTGAGACATATTTTCTGAATACTCTCAGCAACTGTATTCTCATCCAAGTCTGCGTCAGTTTGGATATTTCCACAAGAAGCATTTCTGATGAGGCAGAAGATTTGAGAATCTGGCCGAAATACACCAATACCGGCTTGTACAGTTCACAAGCCTGTTCCAAAATGTCGGGATAAAACGCACCGTCTGCCATTGTTATCTGGTTGGGAGCGTCATTCTTATAGTCGGCAAAAGATTTCATTTCCATATAATATAGCTATTTTACGCCGTGTATCGCCACAAATATGTTTCGTTCTGTTTACGCATCGTGGGCGGCCTTTTATTTTTAATCTACAAATATAACGAAAATCGGCCAAACCACAAAATCCGCATCGGCTTTATGCCATTCCTCACGATTGACAACTGCACATTGTCCCGAATATATTTGATTTTTCACGTTTTTGGGTCGAATACAGACTCCCAATTTATTACAGTATGGACAAGCGAGAGGTTCCGCATGTCTGGAGAACGCGACACTTGTTTTATTTCGTAAGAATTTTGCCGTCCGACATAACAAATCACCACAAAAGAGACGTTTTGTTGCGCAAGTTTGTTTGTTGTTAATAGAAAAAGAACTACCTTTGCAGTCAATTCAAAACAACGAAACAAAGAAGACTGTTTTCACAGACAGTATATATATATTAAGGTAAGAAACTTATGAAACACCAGTTGAGAAGTGCCGTATGTACCGAAGGCCGCCGTATGGCCGGTTCACGTGCGCTGTGGGTTGCCACAGGCATGAAGCGCGAACAGTTCGGCAAACCTATCATCGCCATAGTAAATTCATTCACGCAATTTGTGCCGGGACACACGCATCTGCACGAGATTGGGCAGATTGTCAAGGAAGAAATAGAGAAGATGGGCTGCTATGCTGCCGAGTTCAACACCATAGCCATTGACGACGGAATTGCAATGGGCCACGACGGAATGCTCTATTCGCTGCCGAGCCGCGACATAATAGCCGACTCCGTGGAGTATATGGTGAACGCCCACAAGGCCGACGCGATGATTTGCATATCCAATTGCGACAAGGTGACCCCGGGAATGCTCATGGCTTCTATGCGCCTGAACATACCTACCGTGTTCTGTTCGGGCGGTCCGATGGAGGCCGGACGCTGGCGCGGAGAGAACGCTGACCTGATTACGGCCATGGTGAAGGGTGCTGACCCGTCGGTAAGCGACGAGGACATGGCCGAGATAGAGGGCTGTGCGTGTCCCGGATGCGGAAGTTGCTCAGGTATGTTCACCGCCAACTCGATGAACTCGCTGACCGAGGCCATCGGACTGTCGCTGCCAGGCAACGGTACGATACTGGCCACGCACAAGAACCGCATACAGCTGTTCAAGGATGCGGCGCGCCAGATTGTGAAAAACGCCTTTGCATACTATGAAGACGGCGACGAAAGCGTGCTGCCGCGCTCCATTGCCACACGCAAGGCTTTCCTCAACGCCATGGCTCTCGACATTGCCATGGGCGGAAGCACCAACACCGTGCTCCACCTGTTGGCCGTTGCGCAGGAGGCAGGAGCCGACTTCAAGATGCAGGACATTGACCAGCTGAGCCGCAAAGTGCCGTGTCTGTGCAAGTTAGCTCCCAATACACAGAAGTACAGCGTGCAGGAGTGCAACCGTGCTGGCGGTATTCTCGGCATCCTGAACGAGCTTAACAAGGGCGGACTCATAGACGGTTCGGCCATAAGAGTGGACGGGAAGACACTCGGAGAACAGATGAAGGCATACGACATTACCGGAGAGGACATCAGCAGCGAGGCAAACCGCATATACCAGAGCGCACCCGGCGGAAAGTTTTCCACCCAGATGGGCAGCCAAGATGCCCAATGGGGCACGCTCGACACCGACCGCGAAAACGGTTGCATACGTTCTTTGGAGCACGCATACACCAAGGACGGAGGTCTGGCCGTATTGTTCGGCAACATCGCACAGGACGGTTGCGTGGTGAAGACCGCCGGCGTTGACGAGAGCATATGGAAGTTTGCCGGCCCTGCAAAGGTGTTCGACTCGCAGGAAGACGCCTGCGAAGGCATCCTCGGCGGACAGATCAAGAGTGGCGACTGTGTGGTCATCACCCACGAAGGACCCAAGGGAGGTCCCGGTATGCAGGAGATGCTCTACCCCACCTCTTACATTAAGAGCATGCACTTGGGCAAAGAGTGCGCCCTAATCACCGACGGCCGCTTCTCCGGAGGCACCAGCGGACTGAGTATAGGCCACATTTCGCCCGAAGCAGCAGCCGGAGGAAACATCGGAAAGATACAGGACGGCGACATCATAGAGATAGACATTCCCAACCGTTCCATCAATGTGCGTCTGACAGACGAACAGTTGGCGGCAAGGGAGCAGCAGCCGCTGAAGCGCAAGCGCATCGTGTCGAAGGCTCTGAGAGCATATGCGCAGAGCGTAAGCTCGGCCGACAAGGGCGGCGTGAGGGTCATCGACTAAGCGAAAGCCAAAACACAGAACAGGAGGGCGAGACTGTACTTCTGATGAAACCGGAAGGCGCAGGAGGGCTACAGCCAAGCCCGACACACATAAACCTATTTATACGTGAACGAAATCATTACAGGTGCAGAGGCTTTGATGCGTGCATTGGAGCACGAGGGTGTGAAAACCATCTTCGGCTATCCCGGAGGCGCAATCATGCCGGTATTCGACGCACTATACAGATACACCCAAGGCGAGAACAAGAAGTTCAACCACGTTCTCGTGCGCCACGAACAGGCTGCCACCCATGCCGCAGAAGGCTACGCAAGGGTAAGCGGAGAGGTGGGAGTGTGCATCGTGACCAGCGGTCCCGGGGCAACAAACACCCTAACGGGAGTGGCCGATGCCATGATCGACTCCACGCCTATGGTGGTCATAGCCGGACAGGTGGGCATTGGCGCACTCGGAACCGACGCGTTTCAGGAGGTTGACCTCGTGGGCGTGTCCCAGCCAATATCCAAGTGGAGCTATCAGATACGCCACGCCGACCAGGTGGCATGGGCTGTGAGCAGGGCTTTCTATATAGCCCGTTCAGGCCGACCGGGTCCCGTAGTGCTCGACTTGCCCAAGAATGCGCAGGAGCACAAGGCGGAATGGAAGCCGATGCACATCGACTTCGTGCGCAGCTATGTGCCCTATCCGAAGATTGACAAGACCGCCGTCTATGCAGCGGCGCAACTCATAAACAATGCCAAACGGCCTTTGGCTCTCGTAGGGCAAGGCGTTGAACTCGGAAATGCCAACAAGGAGCTTGTAGACTTCCTTGAAAAGGCTGACATTCCAGCCGCACGCACCTTGCTCGGACTGTCGGCTCTCCCATCCAACCATCCGCTGAACATGGGTATGCTCGGCATGCACGGCAGCTATGCGCCCAATGTGAAGGAACAGGAGTGCGACGTGCTCATAGCCATCGGCATGCGTTTCAGCGACCGAGTGACCGGTCTGCCGTCAACATTCGCAAAACAGGCTAAAGTAATACACCTTGACATAGACCGTTCAGAGATAGACAAGTGCATAAAAGCCGACGTTCCCGTCATAGGCGACTGCAAGGAAACGCTTCCGCTGATAACGGCTCTGCTCGACAAAGGCAACCACAGGGAGTGGCGCGACAGCTTTGTTCCGCTTGCCGAAGAGGAAAAGAAGCAGGTGGTAGAGCCGGCCATCCATCCCGCAGACGGTCCGTTGCTGATGGGCGAAGTGGTGAACGCTGTGGCCGAAGCCACCAAGGGCGAAGCCATACTGGTGACTGACGTGGGTCAGAACCAGATGTTCTCGTGCCGATACTTCAAGTACAACAAACGTCGCTCGGTGGTTACAAGCGGCGGACTCGGCACCATGGGCTTCGGACTCCCCGCTGCCGTAGGTGCAACATTCGGTGCTCCCGACCGCACCGTGTGCATGTTCTCCGGCGACGGAGGCTTCCAGATGAGCATACAGGAGCTTGGCACAATCATGGAACAGCAGGCTCCGGTGAAGATGATACTGCTCAACAACAACTATCTGGGCAACGTGCGCCAGTGGCAGGACATGTTCTTCGGCCATAGACGCTCGTTCACGAAGATGCTCAACCCCGACTACGAGTCTATAGCCAAGGCCTACGCCATCCCGTACGGTGTGGCAACGAGGCGCGAGGAACTGAAAGCCGCAGTAGAAAAAATGCTTTCCACCGACGGGCCTTACATCCTCGAGTGTGCCATCAAGGAGGACGACAACGTATTGCCGATGACTCCTCCGGGCAAGAGCGTCAACGAAATGCTGTTGAAAATAGAAATTTAGAAGTCTCAACATGGAAGAAGAAAAGTCGCTATACACCTTTTTGGTATACTCGGAAAACGTTGCCGGCATACTCAACCAGATAACCGCCGTGTTCACACGACGGCAGGTGAACATAGAAAGCCTGAACGTTTCGGCATCGAGCATCGACGGACTGCACAAATACACCATCACAGCATGGTGCTATGCTGACCAGGTGATAAAGATAACAAGACAGATAGACAAGAAGATAGATGTGGTAAAGGTAAACTACTACGTTGACTCCGAACTGTTTATCCGCGAGACGGGACTCTACAAGCTGTCTTCGCCGGAAGTGTTGGCCAATCCGGAAATATCCAGAACGGTCAGACGCAACGGCGCATACATCACAGAGGTGAACCCGATATACGTCATCGTGATGAAAAACGGGCGCACCGAGGAGATACTGAACCTCTTCAAAGCTCTCAACGAGTTCGGCTGCGTGCTGCAATACACGCGTTCGGGACGCATAGCCGTGACACGCAGCACCGAAGAGGAAGTGAGCCAATACCTCGAACAGAGGGAAAGGGAAAGGAACAAATAGCGTTAGGATGGACAAGACCGGCAGATACCCGTTTATGGCAGAGCCTTTCCACTGCGACTTCTCGCACAGGCTCTTCATAGGACATTTGGGCAACCATATGCTCAACGCAGCCGACTTCCACTCCACGGAGCGAGGTTTCGGCATGGCCTACCTCAACACCGTCAACAAGACCTGGGTGCTGTCGCGGCTCGCCATAGAGATTTGCGACATGCCGGCACAATACACAAGGTTCTTTGTAGAGACGTGGGTGGAGAGCGCAATGCGGTATTTCACCAACCGAAACTTCAAGGTGGTGGGCGAAGACGGACACGTGTACGGATACGGACGCAGCGTCTGGGCCTTGATAGACACCGTAACGCGCCAGCCGCAGGACATTCTTGAGGTGAACAACGGCGACATAAACCTTTGGATAGAAGCAGACAAGCCATGCCCCATCGGCAAGATTTCGCGGGTGAAAATGGGCAACGGCGCAAGCCATGTGCGCACGATAGACACATTCTACAGCGATGTGGATGTCAACGGACACATCAATTCGGTGAAATACATAGAGCATGTGCTTGACCTGTTCGACCTCGACTGGCACAAGCGGCACACCGTCAAGCGATTCGAAATAGCCTATGTGGCCGAAAGCCATCAGGGCGACCGTCTGTCATTCGCCATGGAACAGCCGTCGGACGGAGAGTGCTGCATACGCATAAGCAAGGAAGACGGCACGGCGGAAGGCACGGAAGTGTGCCGCAGCCGCATCGTTTTCACCGACAAATAAAAAAGTGCGCCGGCCCAACAGCTTCCGCACAAAACCCAGAGGGATAGCAAACAAGACAATTTAGCAACAGAAATACAGACAAACAACAGGCAGTCCGTCAACGGGCTGCCCCAAAAACAACAAACAATTATGGCAGAAATGAATTTCGGTGGTGTAGTAGAAACAGTCATCACCAGCAAAGAATTCTCACTTGAGAAAGCACACGAAGTGTTGAAGAACGAGACCATAGCAGTAATCGGCTATGGCATACAGGGACCTGGTCAGGCAGGAAACCTGCGCGACAACGGCTTCAACGTCATCGTTGGCCAGCGTCCCGGCAAGACCTACGACAAGGCTGTTGCCGACGGATGGGTTCCCGGCAAGACGCTCTTCTCCATCGAAGAGGCCGCTGAAAAGGGCACCATCGTCTGCATGCTGCTCTCCGATGCAGGACAAATACAGGCATGGCCCACAATAAAGAAGCACCTCACCAAGGGCAAAACCCTTTACTACTCACACGGATTTGCCATCAACTGGAACGACCGTACAGGCGTGGTTCCCCCAGACGACATCGACGTGATTATGGTTGCCCCCAAGGGTTCAGGTACATCGCTGCGCACAATGTTCCTCGAAGGACGCGGCCTCAACTGCTCTTACGCCGTCTATCAGGACGCTTCGGGCAAGGCTGAGGAGAAGACCATCGCCTTCGGTATAGGTATCGGAGCCGGCTATCTGTTCAAGACCACATTCCAGCGTGAGGCTACAAGCGACCTTACCGGTGAGCGCGGATCGCTCATGGGAGCCATCGAAGGACTGCTTGAGGCACAGTATGAAGTGCTGCGCGAGCACGGCCACTCTCCCTCGGAGGCTTTCAACGAGACCGTCGAGGAGCTTACACAGAGCCTCATGCCCCTCTTCGCCGAAAAGGGCATGGACTGGATGTACGCCAACTGCTCCACCACAGCCCAGCGCGGTGCACTCGACTGGGCACCACGTTTCCGCGAGGCCATCAAGCCCGTCATGGAGTGGCTCTATCTCTCGGTGAAGAGCGGCAACGAGGCACAGATTTCCATTGACAGCAACTCCAAGCCAGACTACCGCGACGGCCTCAACAAGGAACTTGAAGCCATGCGCAACATGGAGATGTGGCGCGCCGCAGAAACCGTGCGCAAGCTGCGTCCCGAGAACGAGGCAGAATAATACTGGTGCACCCCGGCCTTGATGCCGGTGGAGCATTCCCAGCCACATAACTTAGTTGGCCAAGTATCTTAGGATAGTTGGCGAAGTATCTTAGGATACTTTGCGATGTATCCTAAGATACTTTTTTCATGCCCTTTTGTGAAGTAGTACTTCGTTGGGCAATGAAGTTAGCTTCACTGGGCAATGAAGTTAGCTTCACTGGGCAATGAAGTTAGCTTCGTTGCCTCATGAAGTATAGTTTCATCGCCACATGAAGTATAGCCTCATCGCTGGCAGTTTAAAAAGTAAAATATTGTCAAAAAGAGAAAGAAACAACCTCGTAGTTGTTGTTGTCGATTACAAAATATTATCTTTGTGATTAAATTACAAGAATATATACGATGGACAACAAGCGATTTGCGTCCGACATGGAAAAATCGGACATGGTTCGAAATACGCAAGAGGAAAAATCTTGGTATTCGCATTCCCTCGCCATATCAGCGATAATGTCTGCACGAATGAAGGAACTTGGCATGACCCAAAAGAAACTTGCCGAGAAGATGGGATGCACCCAGCAATACATTTCCAAAATCATCAAAGGGCGAGAAAACTTGTCGCTTGAAGCCATCAGTAAAATAGAGAACGCCTTGGACATACGGATTTTTCAGATGGAAAACAACGTATAAGGCAATAACACATTAAACTACGCGCCAATATGTCATCACAAAGTGAAGCAGCCTTAGAGAACGGACTTATCGCCACTCTTCAAAAGATGAACTACGAGTATGTTCATATTGAAGAGGAGAAGAACCTGTATACCAATTTCAAGTTGCAGCTGGAGAAACATAACCACAAGCGGCTTGGCGAGTTCGGACGTACCCAGTTTACCGATGGTGAGTTTGACAAGATACTTATCTATCTTGAAGGTGGCACTCGCTTTGAAAAGGCAAAGAAACTCCGTGACCTCTATCCGCTCGAACTGGAGACAGGCGAACGTATATGGGTGGAGTTCTTGGACAGGACGCATTGGTGCCAGAACGAGTTTCAGGTCTCCAACCAAATCACAGTAGAGGGAAGAAAGAAGTGTCGTTACGATGTGACGATACTCATCAACGGATTGCCTTTGGTTCAGATAGAACTAAAGCGCAGAGGCGTTGAACTGAAACAGGCTTACAACCAGATACAGCGTTATCACAAGACATCCTTTCATGGCTTGTTCGACTACATCCAGTTGTTTGTCATTTCCAATGGTGTGAACACCCGATACTTCGCCAACAACCCGAATAGCGGATTCAAGTTCACGTTCAACTGGACAGATGCCGCCAACGTTCCTTTCAATGAGTTGGACAAGTTCGCTTCCTTCTTCTTCGACAAGTGCAACCTTGGCAAGATTATCGGCAAATACATTGTCTTGCATGAGGGCGACAAATGCCTCATGGTACTCCGTCCCTACCAGTTCTATGCCGTAGAAAAGATACTCGACCGTGTGGAGAACTCCAATGACAACGGCTATATCTGGCACACGACAGGAGCTGGAAAGACCTTGACCTCATTCAAGGCGGCACAATTGGTGTCCGAGTTGGACGATGTGGATAAGGTGATGTTTGTCGTTGACCGTCACGACCTCGACACTCAAACGCAAGCCGAATATGAGGCGTTTGAGCCAGGTGCCGTTGACAGTACCGACAACACCGACGAACTGGTGAAGCGTTTGCACAGCAATTCCAAGATTATCATCACCACCATACAGAAGCTCAATGCCGCCGTCAGCAAACAATGGTACAGCAGTCGCATTGAGGAAATACGCCATTCCCGTATCGTGATGATTTTTGACGAGTGCCACCGCAGCCATTTCGGCGACTGTCACAAGAACATTGTCAAGTTCTTCGACAACACTCAGATATTCGGTTTTACAGGTACACCTATTTTCGTACAAAACGCCGTAGATGGTCATACCACAAAGGAAATCTTCGGCAACTGTCTTCACAAATACTTGATAAAGGATGCCATTGCAGACGAGAATGTGCTTGGCTTCCTTGTGGAATATTACCATGGCAACGAGGATGTGGACAATACAGACCAAGACCGCATGACGGAGATTGCCAAGTTCATCCTTAATAATTTTAATAAGTCAACGTTTGACGGAGAGTTTGACGCACTATTTGCCGTGCAGTCAGTGCCAATGCTCATCCGTTATTACAAGATATTCAAGAACCTCAATCCAAAGATTAGGATTGGAGCAGTCTTCACATACGCCGCCAACAGTAGTCAGGACGATGCCCAGACAGGCATGAATACTGGTGGTTATGTTAGCGAAAGCGTAGGCGAAGCCGACGAACTGCAGGCCATCATGGATGACTATAATGATATGTATGGAACAGGCTTCACCACCGAGAACTTCCGTGCATATTATGACGACATCAACCTGCGCATGAAGAAAAAGAAGGCAGACATGAAGCCTCTCGACCTCTGCCTTGTGGTGGGAATGTTCCTAACTGGCTTTGACAGCAAGAAGCTCAACACACTCTATGTAGACAAGAACATGGAGTATCACGGACTGCTTCAAGCGTTCAGCCGTACCAACCGTGTATTGAACGAGAAAAAGCGTTTCGGCAAGATTGTCTGCTTCCGTGACATGAAGAGCAAGGTGGACGAATCCATCAAACTTTTCAGCAACAGCAACAACCCTGAAGACATTGTACGTCCACCGTTTGACGAAGTAAAGAAGGAATACGAGCAACTCACCTCTTACTTCCTTGACCAGTTCCCCACACCGAGTAGCATCGACTTGTTGCAGAGCGAGAGGGACAAGAAACGTTTTATCCTGCAATTCCGTGACATCATCCGAAAGCATGCCGAGATACAAATCTACGATGAGTTTGAAGAGGATGCCTCAGACCTTGGCATGACGGAGCAGCAGTTCATGGATTATCGCAGCAAGTACCTTGACATCTATGATACGTTTGCTGGTAGCGGTAGCCAACCCAAACAAGACGAAAACCCGGACGATAATTCGGGTATGGCGGCAGAACCAGACCCACGCTTAGATACAGAAACAGGGCTTGGCGACATTGATTTCTGTTTGGAATTGCTGCACAGTGATGTCATCAACGTGGCATATATCTTGGAACTCATTGCTGACCTCGACCCATACAGTGATGACTACAACGAACAGCGCAAGCACATTTTGGACACGATGATAAAGGATGCCGAGTTGCGCAGTAAAGCGAAACTGATAGACGGATTCATCCAAAAGAATGTGGATGAAGACCGTGACAATTTCATGGCTCGCAAGAAAAAGGCTGACGGAACAAGTGACCTCGAAGAACGGTTGAACAACTATATCGTCACAGAACGCAACAATGCTGTCAATACGCTTGCCAAAGAGGAAGAACTGGATGCGTCTGTTCTCTATCATTATCTCTCCGAATATGACTACTTGCAAAAGGAACAGCCGGAAATAATACAAGAGGCATTGAAAGAGAAACACCTTGGTTTAATCAAAAAGCGCAAGGCATTAACAAGAATACTTGATAAACTGCGTTCTATAATAAGAACATTCAGTTGGGAATAGAATAGAGACACTGCATGGAGAAGAATGTATATATAGTAAGATGGTATGGGCCATTTGCAGATATGGAATGTGCAAGGGAATGGGACAAAGAGAACAATATTCCTTGCAGTCTGTACCTAATAAGTGGAATGAAGAAATATGCCAAGTCATCAGTACATTATTACATCGGAAAGGCAGAACGTAATCTTATAACAGACAGGTTTAAGGATAAAGGACATCACATAAATGATTTTTCGAGAATAAAGGAAATTTGGATTGGTAGTTTTGCAAACAAGAAGGCTTCTCACGATGATGTAATGCTTGTAGAAAATATGCTTACGTCATATTTTGTTGGCGAGGTAGGAGAAGAAAAAATGCTCAACAAAATCAACTTTTGTCTTCCTGCAAGCAATGTATATGTTTTGTCCGAATGGATTAACCCATATACGGAGACTGCATGGTCAAAGTTATCAAGGAATTCTCCTGCCAATATAGTTGCAGATGTCATTGTTAACAAAGCAAACGACACTGCTTTCAACTATTATTTATATGTTTCAAAGAAATTAAAAAAGCAAGAAAAGAAATAACGATATGAGCGAAGAATTACAACAGAAACTCCGTGACCAACTTTGGGAAGTCGCCAACAAGCTGCGTGGCAACATGTCGGCAAGCGACTTCATGTATTTCACCTTGGGCTTCATCTTCTACAAGTATCTGTCGGAGAAGATAGAGAAGCACGCCAACGAAGCGTTGATAGATGACGAGGTGACATTCAAGGAGTTGTGGGCAATGGAGAAAGATGCCGACATCGAGGCATTGCAAGAGGAAGTAAAGACTGAGTGTCTTGAGAACATTGGCTATTTCATTGAGCCTAACTTCCTGTTCTCGTCCGTGATAGAGAGCATCAAGAAGAAAGAGAACATCCTGCCGATGCTTGAGCGTTCCTTGAAGCGCATTGAGGACAGCACGCTCGGACATGATAGCGAGGAAGATTTCGGCGGACTTTTCTCCGACATAGACCTTGCTTCGCCCAAGTTGGGTAAGACTGCCGACGACAAGAATACGCTCGTCAGCAACGTGCTCCTTGCGCTCGACGACATCGACTTCGGTGTGGAGGCATCACAAGAGATTGACATTCTCGGCGATGCCTACGAATACATGATAAGCCAGTTCGCCGCTGGGGCAG
>CAVAQY010000064.1:0-14987 GCA_963590865.1 Bacteroidaceae bacterium
GTAGCTCTTAATCTGCTCCAAGAATATATGATACGCATTCTCCATTTACCCTAATATAATGAATAACAAGTGCAAAGGTACTTAAAAATGGCAAAACTGGCAACAATGCCCTACCATATTCTTATATTAAAGCAGGAAAGGGAGTCATGTATCCCTTAACCTTGCTCTACTTTTCCATATCTCGCCGATTATTGCTAACTTTGTTATATAAAGATACAACTTTCGCATTAAAATGTATGTACTCTTTTTTAATGTTGCTTTTTTCTTTTTATTACCTTTGCACCACAATCGTAAAATCAGGCCGACGGCCATAAAAACATGACACAGACTATGGACACCAAAGCCACGGAACTGGCCGGAAACACTTCTCCTCTGTTTTCCATCCTGATACCAACATGGAACAATTTGGGCTTTCTGAAGCTCTGCTTGGAGAGCATAGAGAAGAACTCATCGTTCCATCATCAGGTAATAGTGTATGTGAATGACGGAAGCGACGGCACACTTGACTACGTTAAAGAAAAGGGGATTGACTACGTGCAAAGTCCAAGCAATGTGGGTATCTGCTTCGCTTTGAACGCCCTTCGTCCATTGGTGAAGACGGAATACATACTGTACATGAACGACGACATGTATGTATGTCCCCTTTGGGACAAATACCTTTGGGACGAAATCCAAGAGATTAGCGGAACTGACGGAAACAAGAAGTGGTTTCTGTCGGCCACTCTGATACAGCCGCGGCCTTTCTTCTCCAAGAGCGTCATAGCCCCGGCCAACTACGGAGAGAGCATAGATGAGTTTGACGAGAAACGTTTGCTGAAAGAATACGCCTCCCTACCCCACCACGACTGGCTCGGAGCAACATGGCCGCCCAACGTGGTACACCGCGACACATGGGACCTTGTAGGCGGCTACAGCGTGGAACTGTCGCCCGGAATGTACAGTGACCCTGACTTCTCGGCAAAACTGTGGCTGGCGGGAGTAAGGCTGTTCAAGGGCGTGTCGAAGAGCAGAGTCTATCACTTTGAGGCTCGCTCCACCGGACGCATAGAGAAGAACAACGGCAGCGCGCAATTTCTGCTGAAATACGGTATAACGTCAGCCTCGTTCATGAAGTATGTGCTGCACAGAGACGAGCCGTTTCCTGCCTCCGGCAGCACTCCTCATGTAGACACAGCCAAGGTAAAGGCCAACCTTATGCGCAGCAAGCTGAAGCGGTTGTTCTATCTTTGCAAGGACTTCATGCCAAAGAAGATTTGGGAAGAGTGACACACAAAAGAGAAAAACCAGACAAAGCGAGAGACAAATAGCGAGGGGGAAGCGCGGTTTCCATGCACTAATGTGTGCAGGAACCGCGCTTCCCCCTCGCTATTTGTCTCGCTTTCGCTATAGGGCTGTTACTCCTTCTTTCCGAACAGACGGAGCAGATAGAGGAACAGGTTGATGAAGTCGAGATAGAGCGAGAGCGCACCCATCAAGGCTACCTTCTGCGCCGTCTCACCGATTCCCTCAGCTTCAATGAGCATCCGCTTTATCTTTTGCGTGTCGTAGGCAGTCAGCCCGACGAACAACAGCACGCCAATATAACTAAGTATCAAGTCAAAGCCTGTGCTCTTTACAAGGAACGCATTGACCAATGTGGCAATGATGAGACCCAAGAGAGTCATAAGGAGAATACGCCCCATACCCGACAAGTCCTTCTTTGTGGTGTAACCCAACACAGCCATTGCGGCAAACGTTCCGGCCGTGATGAAGAACACGTTGGCTATCGAGGTCATTGTATAGGCCACGAATATCACAGAGAGCGTAGCACCGTTGATGGCCGAATAGACGGCAAACAGCAATGTGGCCATTGGCATTGACAGGCGGTTGATGGCCGCCGTTATGCCTATGACAAGTGCCAGTTCGGCTATGATGAGGCCGAAGAACAAAGCCTTGTTTGTCACTACTGCCATGAGCAGTGCCGGACTTGTCGCCACGCCATAAGCCACCATTCCCGTTATCACGAGAGCCAACGTCATCCATACATACACCTTGCGCATCAGTGCGGGGAAGGCTTCAGATGCCGACATTATCGAACCTCTGTGCGCCGTGCCGCTGTCAAATCTCAAATCGTTGTAGTCCATTTTCTTGTTTCCTTTCTTTGTTTAATGGTGGCTTCACGTGTCGCCACCGTTGGTTTATTATACTTCTGGAGGATTTCGTCATAGCCACCATTGAGGGCTTCAAAGGTAAGCAAAGTAACGTTCATTCTGCGAGGGAAAGGCGTTAAAAAAGTCAAAGAGGCCATTGTGGCAATAACCGCAACGGCCTCTTCTACTTTTTTTTAATCCCACCTCTATGGGACTTTACGTTTATAGGGCGGTTATAAGTAGGTGTTCAAAATTATTCGTACATAAGTATACATCAGCAAATGCCTATTGCACTTTGACATGTCTCTGCACTTTCTTTTTGCCTGTATGCCCGGCTTTCATCGGTCGTGTAGCCCGCTACACTCACTCTTCAACCCGAACATACGGCCAAAAATAAAGAGCATATCCATATCAAATAATTTTGAACACCTACTTATAAATTACCACCGTATGATGAAAGGTATGAAGATTTCTGTTCATCCCCTGAGAGAGGGTCACTCTCCGTAGAACTTTCTGGCGGCGCGGAGCTGATGGCGCATAATGCTTATAAACTCCTGGCACTCCTGAAGCAGATTGAGATACACGAGTGAGATCTTGAGATTCTGTGTGTCGTGGTCGTTCTGCATACGGTCGTATTGGCGTTTGCGCACCACACTCAGCTCGTCCTTGAACTGGTCGGCCTCGTTGAGCACCGTGTCATAGGCTGCAAACTGCCTCGTTGAAAGCATTGTCTCCGTGCGTTCCATCAGTTCACACATCCTGCGGCGCAGCGGTGTCATCTCTTCCATGTATGCCATAGGCAGCGGATTGAAATTGTTGGCCACGTGCTCCTTGGCCGGTTCAAGCATACGTTTGAGGCAATATATGAACTGCTGGTCGCTGTTCACTCCCAGATGATACCACGTGTTGCGCTCCACAGCCAGTTCCATAGGCACTCTTCGCAGTGCGAGCAGCTCCTTGCGGCGGAACTTCTTCAGCTGTTCCTGCTCGTTGCGCAGACTGCGTTGTGTCTTTGAGAGCACGTGCAGATTCTCGTCGGCCAGTCCGTCGAATATAAGGCACAGCTGTTCACGGGCGTAGCGGCACACGAAGCTCTGTGTGCGTGACACGTGTTTGGTGAGCAAGTCCCACACTATTTCCGGGTCGCGTGTGCGCATCATCAGGTTGAACACATCGTCCTTCTTCTCGTCCTTAGCCTTGCGGTTATACTGTATGTTGCTCCTTACAAGCAGGAACACCACCAGAGCCATGAACAGCAGCATCACCACAAAACCGCCCCAATACATCAGCAGACAAACCACAGCGGCTGCCATGAAGGCCACTCCGGCGGTGATAAACCATCCGCCGATGACAGAGAACACTCCCGTCACACGGAACACAGCACTCTCACGGCTCCATGCCCTGTCGGCCAGACTCGTACCCATGGCCACCATGAACGTCACGTAGGTTGTGGAGAGGGGCAACTTATAGTTGGTTCCGAAGATGATGAGCATTGAAGCGAGCACGAGATTGACAGCCGCACGCACCACATCAAAAGCTGCACCGTCGGCCATAATCATCTCATTCTTGTTGAAACGGGAGTCAATCCAGTTGCTCACGCTCTTGGGCACATAGCGCATCACAAAGCTGTTGGCGTCCTGTGTGGCCCGAACCACCGAACGGGCGGCTCTCGACGAACCGAACATCTCGTCGCCCTCGTCCTGGCGCGACAGGTCAACGCTGGTCTTTACAACGTTTTGAGCCTTCTTTGACGTAGCCATGGCCACCACCATCACCACACCTGCCAGCAACAGATAGAGCAGAGGCGACTTGGCCGACTCCATGAGTGAGGTCATCATAAAGCCCGAAGGATTGCCTGAACCGTTGGCCATGAAGTCACGGTATGAGTCAAGACCGGCGAGAGGCACACCGATGAAGTTCACCAGGTCGTTGCCGGCAAAGGCCATGGCCAGTGCAAACGTGCCCAGCATGACGATAAAGCGGAACACATTGACTCCCAACAAGTGTATTATCTGCATAACCACCGTAGAGGCGATAAAGGTGGCGAGCATCAGCATCGGGGTGTTGCCGTTGATCCAGTCCTTGGTGGCGGCACTGATGAACGGCGAACCGCCCAGTCCCTTGATGAAGATGAAGTAGGCAAGGAATGTAAACGATATTCCTCCGAACAGTGCCACAGTGTAGCGCAGATGCTTCTTATAGTTGAACGTGAATATAACACGCGATATCCACTGCACCACCAAACCCACTATAAAGGCGATGGCCACGCTCACGAATATTGCTATGATGACGCTCAAAGCCTTGTCGCTGTTCAGAAGGTCGGAAAAGTCGAGCGACGGGTCGGCAACCATTTTGAACAGGGAAATCATGACCGTTGCGCCCAACAGCTCAAACACGAGCGATACCGTGGTTGATGTAGGCATACCCAGCGTGTTGAACACATCGAGCACAATCACGTCGGTCACCATCACGGCCAGGAATATCACCATCACATCGTGAAACGAGAAGTTGGCCGGATGCATTATGCCGTGGCGTGCCACGTCCATCATGCCCGCACTCATCACTGCGCCTATAAGCACGCCAAGCGAGGCCACAATCAGCACAGTACGGAACTTGGCCACCTTGGCACCTATGGCCGAATTAAGGAAGTTGACGGCATCATTGCTGACTCCGACAAACAGGTCGAACACTGCCAGTACAAGCAGGAACGCCACGATTACGAGATAGATTGTCTCCATTGTTTTTCGTCGTTTATTTTTTTCTTCTTTTTTATCCGGTGGCAAAATTACTCGGGGGATGTTACAAACGGCTTAAACACATATTTCATTACTGTTACAAATTTCAGATGAAGAGTGAAGTTGAGTCACTTTGTGCCATGTTCCGCACTGTTTACATCTCCCTACTCCTGCGTCTACCGATGTGTAAAAAGCCCTGCTTATCCCAACTTTTCTTCGTAACTTTGCACCATGACTGAACCATTGGCAGAAAGGATGCGCCCGAAAACGCTCGACGAATACGCCGGGCAGAAACACCTCGTCGGGACGGGTGCCGCACTCAGACAGATGATTGACGCCGGACATGTGCCCTCGCTCATACTCTGGGGACCTCCCGGAGTGGGCAAGACCACGCTGGCCCACATCATAGCACGGACACTCGGCCGACAACTGTTCACGCTCAGTGCAGTGACAAGCGGAGTGAAGGACGTGCGCGACGTGATAGACCGGGCTTCCCACGGCAGGTTTTTCGACTCGCCGCCGCCACTGCTGTTCATAGATGAGATACACCGCTTCAGCAAGTCGCAACAGGACTCGCTGCTCGGAGCGGTGGAAAAGGGTGTGGTGACGCTCATGGGAGCCACCACGGAGAACCCCTCGTTTGAGGTAATCCGACCGTTGCTGTCACGCTGCCAGGTGTATACGCTCAAGCCTTTGGACAAAGACGACCTCATGGCTCTGCTCACGAGGGCGGTGGAGACCGACACGGAACTGAAAGAAAGACAGGTGGAGCTAAGGGAGACCGCAGCCATCATGCGCTACAGCGGAGGCGATGCACGCAAACTGCTCAACATACTGGAGACAGTGGTTGAGGCGGAACCGAAAGGACAGCCGGTTGTCATAACCGACAAGCTCGTTGCCGAACGCATAGAGCAGTCGCCGGCAGCCTACGACAAGGGCGGAGAGATGCACTATGACATCATTTCGGCCTATATCAAGAGCATTCGCGGCAGCGACCCCGATGCGGCAATCTACTGGCTCGCACGGATGATTGACGGAGGCGAAGACCCAAAGTTCATTGCCCGCCGACTCGTGATAAGCGCAGCCGAGGACATAGGCCTGGCCAACCCCAACGCCATGCTCATGGCCAACGCCGCCTTTGAGGCAGTGGAGCGCATAGGCTGGCCTGAAGGTCGCATACCGCTGGCCGAAGCCACCGTCTATCTGGCGGCAAGTCCCAAAAGCAACTCGGCATACCTTGCAATAGACAAGGCTCTGGCTGAGGTCAGGCAGTCGGGAACCCTACCCGTGCCGCTCCATCTGCGCAATGCGCCCACAAAACTGATGGCGCAACTGGGCTATCACGACGGCTACAAGTATCCCCACGACTATCCCAACCACTACACTCCGCAGCAGTATCTGCCCGATGCCCTCGCCTCCACATCCTTCTGGCAGCCGCAACCCAATCCGGCAGAGAGCAAGCTGTGGCAGGGAATGGAAGAGAGGAAGAGGAAAAGTGAGGAGTAAAAAAGCAAAAAGAGGACTTCACCGCAAAAGCACGGCTCTAAATCAGTTAAAAGGGCTATACGACTGAACGAACATACAAATTGAGCCGTATTCAAGCCATTAAAAGAGTTGTAATTTCACTCATAGTTTTGATAGATTTAGATGGTGAATACTGTGGAAACGCCGTTTCTGTGGTCAAGACAGATTGCTTGGTCACGACAACATTATTTCCGTTAATGGATTCTCGCCGGAACAGGCCAGTCACATTGTTTTCTTTCCCACTCTCTCCTGACTGAACGCAGAAACAGCGTTTCTGGCATCTTTCCGCTTGGAGTAATGCAAGAAACAGCGTTTCCAGCATCTTTCTGCTTGGAGTAATGCAAGAAACAGCGTTTCCAACATCTTTCCGCTTGGAGTAATGCAAGAAACAGCGTTTCCAGCATATTTCCGTTTGGAGTAATGCAAGAAACAGCGTTTCCAGCATCTTTCCGCTTGGAGTAATACAAGAAACAGCGTTTCCAGCATATTCCGCCAAGGAATGAAGCAATCATCAAGCTACAATCCTTTCGCACAGATTTTCTTGGCAGTGCAGACACCGTTTCCGACAACAGTCTGTGTGGAATTGACAGCTTGTAGCTCGCTCACGGTCTTTTTTATTCCGTCGCCCATGGACGGGAGGAGGAGGATGCCGTGGCGCATGGCGAGGCAATGGAGAAAGTCGCCGATGAGCAGGTTCTACACCTTGGCAGCCAAGGGGCACAGCTCGCCGCCCGATGCCTTCGGGACTCGTTCGGGATTTGGACTGGCGCAGCGGAGATGCACGCGCCTATTAAGTTTGCCCAAGCGCAGGACTCTTAAAGCTCACGCTTTTTCGGCACAAGGATGCAACCTCTTATATATTACTGTACACCAAGGAATTGGCTTGGGCCATATGGCAGACGCTACATGAAGCACTCGTTCCTTTCCCGTTCCTTTCCTTTCTCCGTTATCGCCTTTCCGCATAGAAAAACGCTATGCGCTTTTGCATTAAAGGATTATATTGCTAACTTTGCACCTAATTACATTGCGTTTGGCAAAGCGTGAAAACGCCATTAAGCAACGGCACACGCAGTCGCCAGCACAGCAATATACAACCGAAATAATACGAAGAAAGAAATATGAACGTTTTAGAGCTTAGCGAGCAGGAAATAGGAAGAAGACAGAGTCTGCAGGAGCTGCGTGACATGGGCATAGACCCGTATCCAGCAGCCGAATATCCGACAAACGCATTCTCAACAGACATAAAGGACAGTTTCAGCGATGAGGAAGGCGAGCGCGAGGTGTGCATTGCCGGACGCATGATGAGCCGAAGAGTGATGGGCAAGGCCGCTTTTGCCGAGCTTCAGGACTCCAAGGGGCGCATACAGGTTTATATAACCCGCGACGACATCTGCCCCGGTGACGACAAGGATTTGTACAACAAGGTGTTCAAGAAGCTGATGGACATCGGCGACTTCATCGGAGTGAAGGGCTTCGTGTTCCGCACGCAGACTGGCGAAATATCCGTTCATGCAAAGGAAATCACGCTGTTGTCCAAGAGCTTGAAGCCGCTGCCCATCGTGAAGTACAAGGACGGTGTGGCCTACGACAAGTTTGAAGACCCCGAGCTGCGCTACCGCCAGCGTTACGTTGACCTTGTGGTGAACGAGGGAGTGAAGGACACGTTCCTGCAGCGCGCCACGGTGATACGCACCATACGCCGCGTGCTCGACGAGGCCGGCTACACCGAGGTGGAGACTCCCACCCTGCAATCCATAGCCGGAGGCGCAAGCGCACGCCCGTTCATCACGCACTTCAACGCCCTCAATATAGACATGTACATGCGCATAGCCACCGAGCTTTACCTGAAGAGGCTCATCGTGGGCGGCTTCGAGGGCGTGTATGAGATAGGCAAGAACTTCCGCAACGAGGGAATGGACCGCAACCACAACCCCGAATTCACCTGCATGGAGCTTTACGTGCAGTATAAGGACTACAACTGGATGATGTCGTTCACCGAGAAGTTGCTCGAGACGGTGTGCATCGCAGTAAACGGCAAGCCGGAGCGCGAGATTGACGGCAACATCGTGAGCTTCAAGGCTCCCTACCGCCGTCTGCCCATACTTGATGCCATCAAGGAGAAGACCGGTTTCGACTGCAACGGCAAGAGCGAAGAAGAGATACGCGACTTCTGCAAGCAGAAGGGCATGGACGTGGACGAGACCATGGGCAAGGGCAAACTCATCGACGAGTTGTTCGGCGAGTTCTGCGAAGGCACATTCATCCAGCCTACGTTCATCACCGACTATCCCGTGGAGATGTCGCCACTGACCAAAATGCACCGCTCAAAGCCGGGCTTGACCGAGCGTTTCGAGCTGATGGTGAACGGCAAGGAGCTGGCCAACGCCTATTCGGAGCTTAACGACCCGATAGACCAGGAGGAGCGTTTCATCGACCAGATGAAGCTCGCAGACAAGGGAGACGACGAGGCGATGATCATCGACCAGGACTTCCTGCGCGCACTCCAGTACGGAATGCCTCCCACAAGCGGCATCGGCATCGGCATTGACCGACTCGTGATGCTCATGACGGGCAAGACATACATACAGGAAGTGCTCTTCTTCCCGCAGATGCGCCCGGAGAAGAAAGCTCCCAAGAGCAGCGTTGACGACTGGAAGGCAATCGGCGTCGGTGAGCAGTGGGTGCCCGTGCTCAACAAGTGCGGCTACTACCTTGTGCAGGACATCAAGGAGGTGAACCCACAAAAGCTCCAGATGGACGTGTGCGGAGTGAACAAGAAATACAAGCTGGGCTACGACAATCCCAAGGTGGACGAGTTCGCCGCATGGATTGAAAACGCCAACAAGTAGAAAAAGCGGACTTCCTTATGTTCGATTGCGGCAAGATAGCCATCATCGGAGGCGGAAGCTGGGCAACGGCTGTAGCCAAGATTGTGGTGGGGCGCACCCATCACATAGGATGGTATATGCGCCGCGACGACCGCATAGAAGATTTCCGTCGGCTCGGCCACAACCCGGCCTACCTCATGAGCGTGCGGTTTGACGTCAACGAGATATTCTTCTCGAGCGACATCAACAAGATTGTGCAAAACTACGACACGCTTGTGTTCGTCACGCCGTCGCCCTACATCAAGAACCACCTGAAGAAGCTGCGCACAAGGCTTAAGGACAAGTTTGTCATCACGGCCATCAAGGGCATCGTGCCCGACGAGAACCTTGCCTGTTCGGAGTTTTTCCATGCCGTGTATGACGTGCCCTATGAGAACCTTGCCTGTCTTGGAGGTCCCTCGCACGCCGAGGAAATTGCCCTCGAACGGTTGTCTTACCTCACCGTGGGCTGTTCCGACCGCGACAAAGCAAAGGCATTTGCCGACATTCTGGCAAACGATTATATCAAGACAAAGACCAGCAGCGATGTGATAGGCATCGAATATGCTTCTGTCTTGAAGAATGTCTACGCCATTGCAGCGGGCATTTGCAGCGGACTGAAGTTCGGCGACAATTTCCAGGCGGTGCTCATGTCCAATGCCGTGCAGGAGATGTCGCGCTTTCTCAACGCCATCCATCCCATAGAGCGCAGCGTCTACGACTCGGTTTATCTTGGCGACTTGCTCGTGACGGGCTACAGCAACTTCTCGCGCAACCGCACCTTCGGCACCATGATTGGCAAGGGCTACAGCGTGAAGAGTGCGCAGATAGAGATGGAGATGATAGCCGAGGGCTACTTCGGCACGAAGTGCATGAAGGAAATAAACCGCCACATGCACGTAAACATGCCCATACTTGATGCCGTTTACAACATACTCTACGAGCGCATAAGTCCACAGATAGAGATAAAGCTGCTTACCGATTCGTTCAGGTAAGTCCCCTATCCCACTCCATTACAAGTAGTGCATATCCTTGGCTATACGCCAAAACTGGAGTAATTTTGCAGACGTAAAAGAACGTTTCAATCAGGATATTGATATTTATGAACAACAATCGTCCGCTTGTCGCCCATGTTAGTATGTTTCTGGCCTGTGTATGCTGGGGACTGATGTCGCCGATAGGCAAGGATGCCATGGGTCATGGCATAGACAGTATCGACATGGTTTCACTCCGCGTGGCCGGTGGAGCCATTTTGTTTTGGATCACTTCGCTTTTCACCCCCAAAGAGCACGTGCCTGTGCGCGACAGACTGCTCTTTATCGGTGCCGGACTGTTCGGACTTGTGTGCAACCAGTGCGCTTTCATCATCGGCCTGGGCATAACGTCACCCATCAACGCAAGCATCGTCACCACATCCATGCCGATATTCGCAATGATACTGGCCGCACTCATTCTGAAAGAACCCATCACGGGGAAGAAAGCCGGCGGCGTGCTCATGGGATGTTGCGGTGCTGTGATGCTGATAGTTACAAGTGCTACAGCTGACAACTCCAAAGTGGGTGACATTCGCGGCGACCTGCTGTGTTGCGGTGCCCAACTCTCGTTCGCCCTTTACCTCTCCTTGTTCAACCGCATGACCAAGAAATACAGTCCAATCACCGTAAGCAAATGGATGTTCCTGTGGGCTGCGGTGATCGTCCTGCCGATTACGTCACCCCACATGATTGCTACCGACTGGCAGGCAGTGCCCGTTTCAACATGGCTGGAAACGGCCTTTGTGGTTGTCGTGGCCACCTACATCGCCTATCTGCTGATGATGGTGGGACAGCACACGCTGCGCCCTACCGTGGTGAGCATCTACAACTATATGCAGCCCGTGGTTGCCGTCACCGTGAGCGTGCTTACCGGCATGGGGGTGCTGTCATGGAGCCAGGGCGTCGCCGCCATACTCGTGTTTGCCGGTGTGTGGCTCGTAACAAAGTCGAAGTCAAAGAAAGACTTGGAGTCGGAAAAGGCCGCACAATAAACAGCCTTTTGCAACGAAAGTCACTTTCGCAGGTAACGTCCGTGCACAGACTTCTTCAACTTATCCGAACTGGGGTATGGAATACAGATACAAAGAAGTAGACAAGGGAAACTTCCAATCGGAAATCAGACAGGTTTACTTTGAAACAAAGTTGGGAACAAAACAAGAAGTCCGCCAAAAGCAAGAAGCAGGGCATAAATCCTGCGGTGGCTTTTGGCGGACTCTTTGTATATAGTCAGATGCGAAGTGCCGGACGCGGCACCCGTTTCTGCCTCTTAATTACTCTGCGCGGAGTGAGAAACGCTTGAAGTCAAGCACAGTCAGCTCCTTGTCAGCAGCCTTGAGATAGTCAGAAACGCTCAGCTTGGCATCCTGAATGAACTCCTGGTCGAGGAGGCAAGACTCCTTGAAGAACTTGTTCAGACGACCCTTTGCGATGTTCTGTATCATCTGCTCGTTGAGGTTTGCAGCCTTCTCTGCGGAAGTAGCTGCGATAATCTCCTTGGCCTTTGCCACATCCTCTGCGGTAATCCAACCCTTGGTCATGTTGGACTCCATGTGCTCCTCAGAGTCTACGTGAGCGGGATTGATGCCGGCCTTCTTCAGAGCGGCCTCAACAGCCTTGCTAACCTGCTCCTGCTTTGTCTTCTCAACAGCCACCTTGATTTCCTCGTCGATAACAGACTGGGGAACGCTCTCCTGGTTGAGGGCAACAGGCTTCATTGCTGCAACCTGCATTGCCACTGCGTGAGCCTGCTCTTCTGCTGCCTTGTTGGTCTGAACCATTGTGCAGAGAGTGTGCTTGCCCATGTGGTCGTAAACGGAAACGTTGTCGCCGGCGATGAAGTTGTAACCGTCGAGTTCCATCTTCTCACCAGTGATGCCTGAACGAGCCACCACAGCGTCCTGAACCTTTGAACCGTCAGCCAGAGTCAGCTCCTTCACCTCGTCAATGCTCTGAGCCTTAGCGGCAACAGCAGCGTCGAGGATATCCTGTGTCAACTTTATGTAGTCTGCGCCGTTAGCCACGAAGTCTGTTTCGCACTTCAAAGCCACGATAGCGGCAAATCCCGGAACAGCCTTCACGAGTACGCATCCGTTTGAAGTCTCGCGGTCGCTGCGCTTTGCTGCGATGGCCTGTCCCTTCTCGCGGATTATCTCCATTGCCTTGTCGAAATCGCCCTCAGAATCGGTAAGGGCCTTCTTGCAGTCAGAAAGACCTGCGCCAGTCATCTTGCGCAGCTTCTGGATGTCAGCTATTGATACTGCCATGTCTTGTATTCTTTATTAGAGTGATTATTTGTGAATATTGGTCTGTAAAAATGTAGAATTACGAATGTCGGATTCCCCCGTTCGCTACTGTGCCGTTTCGGTATCCGAAGGCCGAAGCCAAGGGATTTGCCGCATGGGCAGTACGTAGTGCGGAAGCCGTCACTCGTAATTCTATCGTTTATTAAGCCTCAGCAGGAGCCTCTTCAGCTGTGGGAGCAGCTTCCTGAGCTACCTCTGCCTGAGTTCCTTCAGCCTCTTTCGGAGCGTCCTTGCGAGCCTTGCGTGCACGCTTTGCCTTGCCTTCGCCTTCCTCGGCGGCAGCCTGTGCCTGTGCAGCAGCCTCGTCAGCCTTCTCAGCCTTGCGCTCTTCTAGTCCCTCGGCGATTGCTGCGCAGCAAGCGGTGAGTATTACGTCAACGCTGTCTGTTGCATCGTCGTTTGCAGGGATAACGAAGTCGATGTTGCGAGGATCGGAGTTTGTGTCAACGATACCGAATACGGGGATGCCCAAACGGTTGGCTTCCTTCACGGCGATGGCTTCTTTCAGCACGTCAACCACGAAGAGAGCAGACGGAAGGCGAGTCAGGTCGGCGATGGAACCGAGGTTCTTCTCCAGCTTTGCACGCTGACGTGAAATCTGAAGCAGCTCGCGCTTTGACAGGTTTGAGTAAGTTCCGTCGGCCATGAGCTTGTCGATGTTGCTCATCTTCTTCACAGCCTTGCGGATTGTGGGGAAGTTGGTGAGCATACCGCCCGGCCAACGCTCAACCACGTACGGCATATTGACGCTCGCAGCCTTCTCGGCAACTACGTCCTTGTTCTGTTTTTTAGTAGCTACAAACAGTACCTTCTTGCCCGACTTTGCAATCTGCTTCAGTGCCTCGGCAGCCTCGTCAATCTTGACTACGGTCTTGTGAAGGTCTATAATGTGGATTCCGTTGCGCTCTGTGTAGATGTAGGGAGCCATTGCGGGGTTCCACTTGCGGCGCAGGTGGCCGAAGTGGCAGCCGGCCTGCAGCAGCATATCAAAATTTGTTCTTGACATTTCTTTAATGCTTTAATGTGTTTACTTTCTTTTTTATTCTTTCGTTAGAACCAGCCCGCAAGTAATCGCAACGACATTCAGCCCTCCACAGTGGAAGAACCACATCAACGAGTCTTGCAGGTTTAGATGCTAAACAATGTTCAGCCTCATGCGGCCATATACAAATATTGTATAAGCCGGCAAGATTAACGCTTGCTGAACTGGAAGCGGCGACGTGCCTTTGGCTGACCCGGCTTCTTGCGCTCTACCTCGCGGGCATCGCGTGTGAGGAAACCGTGATCCTTGAGGCTCTTCTTGTCCTCTTCGTTCACCTTAACAAGGGCGCGGGCGATTGCGAGGCGCAGTGCCTGGCTCTGGCCGGTGAAACCACCACCGTCGAGGTTTGCCTTTATGTCATACTTCTCGGCCACTTCAAGCAGCTGCAGAGGCTGCTTTACCACGTACTGCAGTATTGCAGAGGGGAAATATGCGGTGATGTCCCTTTTGTTTATGGTTATCTTGCCTGTGCCTTCGCTGAGGTAGACGCGTGCTACGGAACTCTTGCGGCGGCCTATTGCGTTTATTACTTCCATTTCCTTGATTATTTGTACTGGTTAATATCTATTGTCTTTGGCTTCTGAGCCTCGTGGTTGTGCTCTGTACCCTCATATATGTAGAGGTTGTTCATGAGACTACGGCCGAGAGAGCCTTTGGGAAGCATGCCTTTAACGGCATGACGGATGATGCGTTCTGCACCGTTGGGACGCTTGCGCAGCGCGGCAGGTGTAGAGAAACGCTGACCACCGGGATAACCAGTATAACGTGTGTAGACCTTGTCGGTCTCTTTCTTTCCGGAGAACACCACCTTGTCGGCGTTGATGATTATAACATTGTCTCCGCAATCCACGTGAGGAGTGAAGTTGGGCTTGTACTTTCCGCGCAGCAGTTTGGCTACTTTTGAGCACATACGGCCTACAATCTGGTCGCTTGCGTCGAAAACCACCCACTCTTTTTTGGCTGTCTCCTTATTGGCTGAGACAGTCTTGTAACTTAAAGTGTTCATTTTAACGTTGTTGTTTTACTACTAAAAAACTTTTTTCTTTTTGTACGCAGAACCCAATCTGCGCCTTGGACAGCGATTCACTAACCGTCGTGCCCGGCCAAAGACACGGCTATTAACACTCCGTCCGTGGGGATTCTAAGTCTCTCCCCTCTTAATAATCGGACTGCAAAGGTACTGCTTTTCCTCGTATATATAGATGTAAGGCAAGTGTCACAACCACACTTTTATAATTATTTAACTATTCGAATGCAGTTGGTAACTGTTCAGCGGTAGGTGCATGACAATGCATCACCCCCCAAACAAGGCTTGAATTGCATTGAAAGGTGTCTTGTTGTGTTTCTTGGCCA
>CAVAQY010000065.1:0-14865 GCA_963590865.1 Bacteroidaceae bacterium
TATAAAATAACAACATTTTTAAGTGAGAAACGAAATCTTAAATGAAAGAGCCGTGTTGTTGAGCAAAGTTATTACCTGTCCGTACATCGGCTGTCCGATAAAATGTGTACTTTTGTTCATCGTTACTTTTTTTATGTGCAAAAACAAAAGTAACAAATTGGGCTGAATTCCAAGCGAGGAATCCAGCCCAATCTTTTGCGGGTTCAAAAAGTTTTAGCGGACAGCAATATTTCCGAAAGGCCGTCAGGTATGGGAAAATTTGATTACTTTTGTTGTCCGAACGGTGCCCGGCAGATGTGGTTGAATATTGATTTTCGCCCATAAGCCGTACACGACAGCATACTAAAGAGCGGTGGCTTTATGAATTTCCACCGCAATAACATTCAAAAAAAACTATTTGTTTTATGAAACTGAAAAAACTATTGATGTGCCTCGTGGCTCTGTTTTCCACGGTCATCTTGCCGGCACAGCCGGAGCTTCCTCCCGTGCCGGTTGACAAGGATGTGAGAATCGGACAGTTGTCCAACGGACTCACTTACTATCTGCGCTACAACAACTGGCCGGAAAACAGGGCGGAGTTCTACATCGCACAGCGTGTTGGTTCGCTTCAGGAGAATGACGACCAGCGTGGTCTGGCGCACTTCCTCGAGCACATGTGCTTCAACGGCACCAAACACTTCAAGGGCAACGACCTGTTGCGCTACTGCGAGTCCATAGGCGTGAAGTTCGGAACCGACCTCAACGCCTACACAAGCATCGACCAGACGGTGTACAACATATCCAACGTGCCAACCGACCGCAGCGGCGCTGTGGACTCCTGCCTGCTCATACTCTACGACTGGGCCGACGGACTGTCACTCGACCCTAAGGAGATAGACAAGGAGCGCGGAGTAATCAACGAAGAGTGGCGACTGCGCACCAGCGCAATCATGCGTATGTTTGAGCGCAACCTGCCGGCTCTCTATCCAGGAAGCAAATACGGCGAGCGTATGCCGATAGGCAAGATGGAGATAGTAAACACCTTCAAGCCGAAAGTATTGCAGGACTACTACGAGAAGTGGTACCGCCCCGACAACCAGGCGATAATCGTTGTGGGCGACATTGACCTTGACAAGGTGGAAAGCAAGGTGAAGGAACTGTTCAGCGCAATCGTGATGCCCGAAAACCCTGCCAAGGTGGAGACTGTAGACGTTCCCGACAATGCCCAGCCCATCGTCATCATAGACAAGGACAAGGAGCAGCGCGTGAATGTCATTGAGATGCTGTTCAAGCATGAGGCCACTCCCGACTCGATGAAGGACAACATGGCCTATCTGATACAGCAGTATGCCATCAATTCGGCTATGGGTATGCTCAACGCACGCCTTAGCGAGTATGCCCAGAAGGCCGAAAGCCCGTTTGTGAGTGCAGACGGCAGCTACGGACAGTATCTGTTTGCGAAGACCAAGGAGGCCTTGGACCTGAGCGCAATGCCCAAGGATGGACAGACAAAGGAGGCTCTTGCCGCCGTATACCGCGAAGCCCTGCGCGCTGCAAAGTTCGGTTTCACGGCCACAGAGTACCAGCGTCAGAAGTCAAACTTCCTGAGTGCGCTCGACAAGACTTACAGCAACAAGGACAAACGCTACAACGCACAGTTCTGCGATGCCTATAAAGAACACTTCCTCGACAAAGAACCGATACCGTCGCTCGACGACTACTACATGATGATGACGCAGCTGGCACCGGCCATACCGCTTGAGGCCATCAATATGCTGATGAAGGAACTAGTACCTACGAACGACTCAAACATGGTGGTAATCAGTTTCAACACCGAGAAGGAAGGGACCGTGTGTCCCACGAAGGAAGGTTTGCTCAAGGCAATAGCCGACGTGAGAAGCGAGAAGCTCACCGCCTTCATAGACAACGTGAAGGACGAGCCGCTGATAACCAAGCTGCCGGCCAAGGGAAAGATTGTCAAGGAGGTGAAGAACGACCAACTCGGCTACACCGAACTCACGCTGTCGAACGGCGCAAAGGTGGTGCTCAAGAAGACTGACTACAAGAAAGACGAAGTTATATTGGCAGCCGACGGCCAAGGCGGTTCGTCACTTTACGACTCTCCTGCCGACTTCATCAACCTGAAGATGTTTGACGATGTGGTTGAGGCCAGCGGTCTGGGTAATTTCTCACACACCGAACTGGAAAAGGCTTTGGCCGGAAAGATTGCCGGTGCCACGCTCTCGCTCGCCACACGCCGCCAGCTCATAAACGGCTCGTCCACTCCCAAGGATGTGGAGACCATGCTGCAGTTGGTCTACCTGTATTTCACCGACATAAAGAAAGACCAGGAGTCGTTCGACAACCTGATAAAGACCTATGAAGTGTCGCTCAAGAACAAGCAGCTGTCTCCCGACGCAGCCTTTGCCGACACGCTCAACGTGACAACCACGTGCCACAACCCGCGCTTTGCACCGCTCACGGTGGAAACGCTCAAGCAAGTCAACTACGACCGCATACTCCAGATAGCCAAGGAGCGCACAGCCAATGCCGCAGCATACACCTTTAATATAGTGGGCAACTTCGACGAGGCTACAATCCGTCCGCTCATCGAACAGTACATAGCTTCGCTCCCGTCGCAGAAAAAGGTTGTCAAGGGTCACAACGTAAGCACCGATCCTGTGGGCATCGTTGTAAACAGTTTCAAGCGCAAGATGGAGACTCCAAAGGCCATGTCTGTGATGGTATGGCGCAACGACAAGATTCCCTACACGCTCGAAAACCAGGTGAAAGCCGACATGGCAGGACAGATACTCACCATGATCTACCTCGACAAGATACGCGAGAAAGAAAGCGCAGCCTACACCGTGGGCGCCTACGCCAGCTTTTCGCGTCTGGACGAGCGCACCAACGTGTCGCTGATGGCCTACTGCCCGATGAAACCCGAAAAGGCAGACATCGCACTGGACTGTATGCGCAGCGAAATGGAAGGTCTGACCAAGACTTGCGACGCAGACATGCTCACGAAAGTGAAGGAGTATATGCTCAAGAATTTTGACGACCGCACCAAGACAAACTCCTACTGGCAGGGCATTGTGGACGACTACTGCAACTACGGAGTGGACTTCTACACCGGCTACAAGAAGACTGTAGAGGCTCAAACGCCCGAAAGCGTGTCGGCCTTTGTTGCTGAAGTGTTGAAGCAGGGCAACAGAATAGAAGTGGTAATGCTACCCGAATAAGGGTGGCGTTACCGCCTAAGAAACAGACAACGGTTGGATTAGCTCTTGAAAGAAAGGGACATGAAAAAACGGAGAGACGCTTCGCAGTGTCTCTCCGTCGCAAACTTCAAACAACCAAAAAAAGAAATAGATTGTCTGTTACACTCCGCCCGCTCTCACGGGCGGAGCTTTTTTATCTGCATGAAATGCTGTTTGTTTGCTGATTATCTGATGAACAGCAGCTCCCTGTACTTGGGCAGTGTCCACAAATCGTCCTCAACCAACAGCTCCAGCTTGTCGATTTCATAACGTATGGTCTCCATCTTTGGAGCCACGGTGTCGTGATATGCTATGGCCTTGTCGTGCTCACTCTCAATCTTATTAGCCACCTTGCGTGCGTTTACAAGTTCTTCAACGCCGCTCTCGATGGTCTGAGTACGCTCGGCAATCTCCTCTATCAGCTTCATGTTGCGTGCAGACAGCTTGTCGGCCTTGTCCTTCGGGAAGATGGAGTTCATCTTCTCCACGTTTCTGATGAGCATACTCTGGTAGTGGGTAGCCACGGGAATGATGTGGTTCATCGACAGGTCGCCCATGACGCGAGCCTCTATCTGTATCTTCTTGGTGTAGGTCTCCCACTTCACCTCGTTGCGGGCCTCAAGCTCTTTCTTCGACATGATGCCGAGGCTTTCGAACATTTCCACGCTTGACTTGTCAAGATAACGCTCGAAGATAACCGGACAGCTCTTCTCGCAGTCGAGACCGCGCTTAAGTGCTTCCTCAACCCACTCGTCGCTGTAGCCGTTGCCGTCGAAACGAACAGGCTTGCAGGTCTTGATGTCCTCGCGCAGGATGTCAACGATTGCGCTTGTCTTGTCCTCACCCTTAGCGATGAGTGCGTCAACACGCTTCTTGAAGCTTACCAAAGCCTCGGCTACGGCAGCGTTGAGTGCGGTCATTGCCGATGCGCAGTTGGCCTCTGAACCCACGGCACGGAACTCGAAACGGTTGCCGGTGAAGGCGAAGGGAGATGTACGGTTGCGGTCGGTGTTGTCGATGAGCAGTTCGGGAATTTCTGGAATATCAAGTTTCAGACCCTGCTTGCCGGCCACGTCAAACAGGTTGTCCTTGTCTGACTCCTCAATGTGGTCGAGCAGCTCGCTCAACTGCTTGCCAAGGAATGATGATATGATTGCTGGAGGTGCCTCGTTTGCGCCCAGACGGTGAGCGTTGGTAGCACTCATGATGCTTGCTTTGAGCAGTCCGTTGTGCTTGTACACACCCATAAGAGTCTCAACGATGAACGTCACGAAGCGCAGGTTGTCATTGGGAGTCTTGCCGGGACCGTGCAGCAGCACGCCGGTGTCGGTGCTCAAGCTCCAGTTGTTGTGTTTTCCGGAACCGTTGATGCCGGCGAAGGGCTTCTCGTGGAGCAATACGCGGAAACCGTGCTTGCGTGCCACCTTCTTCATGAGCGACATCAGGAGCATGTTGTGGTCAACGGCGAGGTTTGTCTCTTCAAATATAGGAGCCAACTCAAACTGGTTGGGAGCAACCTCGTTGTGACGTGTCTTGCAGGGGATGGCAAGCTCAAGAGCCTGTATCTCCAGGTCCTTCATGAAAGCCTGCACACGGTCGGGTATAGTACCGAAGTAGTGGTCGTCCATCTGCTGGTTCTTGGCCGAGTCGTGACCCATCAGGGTGCGTCCGGTGAGCAGTAGGTCGGGACGTGCTGAGTAGAGACCCTCGTCAACGAGGAAGTACTCCTGCTCCCAACCGAGGTTGCTCTGCACCTTCTTCACGTCGGGATAGAAGTAGTGGCACACATCCGTAGCGGCAACGTTCACAGCGTGAAGCGTACGCAGCAGCGGAGCCTTGTAGTCGAGGGCTTCTCCCGTGTATGAAATGAAGATTGTAGGTATGCAGAGTGTGTCATCCATGATGAACACAGGTGATGTCGGATCCCAAGCGGAGTAGCCGCGAGCCTCGAAAGTGTTGCGGATACCACCGCTGGGGAATGACGATGCGTCGGGTTCTTGCTGAACAAGCAACTTTCCGGAGAACTCCTCAACCATACCGCCCTTGAAGTCATGCTCGATAAATGAGTCGTGCTTCTCGGCAGTGCCTTCAGTCAGAGGCTGGAACCAGTGTGTATAGTGTGTCACACCGTTCTCCACAGCCCACTGCTTGATGCCCGCAGCCACTGCATCTGCGATGGAACGGTCAAGGCGTGTGCCGTTGTCAATGACGTCAATGAGTTTTTCGTAAACGTCCTTTGGCAGATACTTGTACATCTTCTCACGGTTAAAGACATACTTGCCAAAGTACTCATAGGGTCTTTCTTTGGGAGTTTCTACCTCCAGAGGCTTCTTCTTGAAAGCCTCTTCAACAACCTGAAATCTTAAGTTTGACATTGTTTTAAAGTTTTGTTGGTTTATTTGTTGATGTTGCTTGTCGTTTGTTTGTGCCCGAACCCGGGCGGCCAGGCCTTACGGTTTGAGCGTAAAGCCGGCCATGAAGTATGCCTTCTGTGTGCAGGGGTTAGCTGCTACACCAGCGAACACGGGCAGTGAGAACGAAGGGGTCACTACGATGTCCTTTGTAGCCGTTACTGCCACGTTGGTCACAGCGAACTTGTCATTGCCGTAAAGTGACGTTTCCAGTGGTGAGAAACCAACGGCTGCTTTCCAGTCGAGGCTTCCGAGCTTAAACGGAGCTGACACCTCAAAGTAGGAAGAGTATGCTCTCTTTTTCTCTCCAGTGTCTTTGTCTGTCTTATTGTAGTCGTTTCCTGCGAAATATGTGTACCACTGCAATGCCACGGGGCCGAAGTCATAGCCAATGTTGGCTTCAAACATATGGTTGGTGCCGTGTGAGTTGTAGAGGAAGTAGCGTCCTGCCTCGTCGCCGCCGTCTCTGTCGAACCAATAGTCGGTTATTCCGATGTTGAATCCGCTGTTTGCATAAGCCAGAGTGAAGTCAAGTTCTTTCGGTTTGCCTGAACTGCTTATCTCTGAGCTTCCCCATGCGGTCAATGACAGTCCCTTGTAGCTCAGTCCGAGAGTAGGCTGTACGCTGGCCTCGCCGCATAGTGTACCTCTCCAGATATACTGACTAACCACGTCTGCTGATACAGAAGCTTCAACTTTGTCCTGTGCGTTTGCCGTCATTGCTGTTGCTGCGAGCATTGCGGCTACCAATCCTAATTTACCTGTCGTTTTCATAATCATAAACCTTTCTTTTAAACGTGTTTATACTTGTGTTTGTTTAGTGTGTTGCGTGTTGTTTATGTATGTTGTGTGTGTTGCTTCTGTGTGCGTGGTTGTTGTCAGCGACTATTTCAGCCAGTTCTTCAAACGTTCCATTGCCTCGGCGCAGTCGTCGTGGTCGCCAAAGGCGGTCAGTCGGATGTATCCTTCGCCGCTGGGGCCGAAACCTACGCCCGGTGTGCACACTACATGTGCCCCGTAGAGCATCTGCTCGAAAAACTTCCAGCTGTCGGTTCCGTCGGGAGTCTTCACCCAAAGGTAGGGAGCGTTCTCTCCTCCGTACACCTCAAAGCCCAGTTTGGTGAGCGTGTCGCGCATCATCTTGGCGTTGTCCATATAATATTTTATGGTGGCCTTCACCTGTTCCTTGCCTTCGGGAGTGTATATCGCCTCGGCAGCGCGCTGGCTTATATAGCTTGTGCCGTTGAATTTCGTGCATTGGCGGCGGTTCCACAGATGGTTGAGAGCCACTCTCTCTCCGTCAAGCGTTGCAGCGGTAAGTTCTTTCGGCACTACCGTATAGCCGCAACGCACTCCTGTAAATCCGGCTGTCTTGGAAAAACTGTGAAACTCTATGGCCACCTTGCGCGCACCCTTTATTTCATATATTGAGTGCGGTATGTCCGGGTCTTGTATATATGCCTCGTAGGCAGCGTCGTAGAATATCAGCGTGTCGTTCTTGATGGCATAGTTCACCCACTTGCGCAGTTCGTCTCTTGTGATTACCGTTCCCGTGGGGTTGTTCGGGTAGCACAGGTATATAATGTCTACTCGACGGTCGGGTATCTGTGGCGTAAAGTTGTTCTCGGCCGTGCAGGGCATGTAAGCCACATTGCTCCATTTGCCGTCGGTAAGTGTTCCAGCGCGGCCTATCATGGCGTTCGAGTCTATGTATACCGGATAGATGGGGTCGGTAACGCCCACGCTGTTGTCCCAGCGCACCAGCTCTTGAATGTTGCCGGTATCGCTCTTGGCACCATCATTCACGAATATCTCGTCGGAAGAGAGGTGTATGCCGCGCGGAAGGAAGTCGTTTTTCGCTATTGCCTCGCGCAGAAAGAGGTAGCCCTGCTCGGGACCGTAACCGTGAAACGTGGCACCACTGGCCATCTCGTCTACCGCTTTGTGCATAGCCTCAATCACCACCGGACACAGGGGTTGCGTCACGTCGCCGATACCCAGACTGATAACGTTTGCCTTAGGGTGGGAAACCTTGAAGGCATTTACCTTCTTCGCTATGTCGGCGAACAGGTAATTGTTCGGGAGCTTCAGGAAGTGCTCGTTAACTAATGCCATATCGTCAATTCTTTTATTTGTTGTTGTGAAGTTTGTCTTGTTTGCTTTGCCCGTCATTCGTTGAGGGTTATCTCGCCCTCAAACACCGTTTTAGCGGGTCCTGTCATGTAGACGTGGTCGTCGTCCTCGCTCCATTCTATCGAGAGCGTACCTCCGTCCATCACTATCTTGCTGCTTCGTCCGGCTCGTCCGGTGAGTGCAGCTGCCACAGCCGTTGCGCATGCGCCTGTTCCGCAGGCCATCGTTATACCGCTGCCGCGCTCCCATACGCGCGTTCTTATTGTATTGTCGCCCGTAACCTGTGCAAATTCTATGTTGCAGCGTTCGGGAAATATTGGGTTGTATTCCAGTTCTTTGCCCCAGTCTGCCACGTCAACAGTGTTTATGTCGTCGGTGAATATTACAAAATGAGGGTTGCCCATGGACACAAACGTTCCCCTGAACACCCCTTTGTCTGTTTTCACTTCTCCGTCGGTCATGCTGCCGTTTGGAGTTGCCAACTGTTTTGTATCGGCGAGCCGCGGCTCGAGCATATCCACCGTCACGCTCTCCACCTTTTCTTCGGGTGTGACATACAGTTTCAGCACCTTTATGCCCGACAGAGTGAGCAGCTTTATCTCCTTTTTGTCGGTGAGTTTCTTTTCGTAGAGATATTTGCCTATACATCTCGAAGCGTTGCCGCACATCATGGCTTCAGAGCCATCGGCGTTGAAGATGCGCATGGTGAAGTCGGCTTCGGGCATTGGCGACCGGCCTATCAGCACCAAACCGTCACTGCCGATGCCCGTGTGAGGCGCACTCCACAGCCGTGCGGCTTCAGCTGGATTACCTATATTATATAATAAGGTGTCAACGTATATGTAGTCGTTGCCCGCTCCATGCATTTTGGTGAACTTGATTGTCGTTGCCATTTTGATAGCCTTTCGCCTTTGAATGTTACAATCTGTTTCTGTTTTCGTTGCAAAGGTACAACGTTTTAAAGCAAACTGCAATATGGTAATGACATTTTTATCTACTTTTAGATTTTAGCTGTCAAACTGAAAGCATTTCGATTAAATCCGTAACAACTTGCTTAATAAACTAGATATATGGCTAACAAAACGTCATAGTCTATGACCCTCTTATATCTTTTTGCGCCATATTTCTTGCTTGCGGCGACATAATGGCGTAATTTTGCACCAGAAAGTTCGCAAAGTGTTAGTAATTTAATACAAGAAAGGTAAAAGATGAAAAAGATTGAAGCAATCATCCGCAAGACAAAATTCGAGGATGTAAAGGAAGCATTGCTTGCCGCCGACATCGAATGGTTCTCCTATTATGAGGTCAGGGGCGAGGGTAAGATGCGACAGGCGCGCATCTATCGTGGCGTGATGTACGACACAAGTTGTATAGAGCGCATCTTGGTGAGCATAGTTGTGCGCGACAAGAATTTGGATCGCACGGTAGACGCAGTTCAGAAGGCTGCCCAAACGGGTGAGATTGGCGACGGTCGTATCTTTGTGATACCCATAGAGGACGCCATCCGCATACGCACTGGTGAGCGTGGCGACATTGCCCTGTACAACGCAGAGCAGGAAAAGTAAGCAAGGGATAATAACAACACAGACAAACAACACACTAAACACACAAGATTATGGAAGATTTATCAATAGGACTCAACACCGTCTGGATGCTCTTGGCCGCCATGCTGGTGTTTTTCATGCAGCCGGGATTTGCTTTTTGCGAAGCTGGATTTACGCGTAGCAAGAACACCGCCAACATCTTGTTCAAGAACTTCGTCGACTTCATGGTCGGTTCACTGCTGTTCTGGTTCATTGGCTTCGGCTTCATGTTCGGCAGCAACGGTGAGGGATTCATCGGAATGCCCAACTTCGGTGACCTGTCGTTCTACACCAGCGAGGCCGGTTTGCCCACAGAAGGTTTCCTGATGTTCGAGACGGTATTCTGCGCCACATCGGCCACCATCGTTTCCGGTGCCATGGCTGAGCGCACCAAATTCAACATGTATGTGGTTTACTCAATATTCATCTCACTGTTCATCTACCCCATTGAGGGTCACTGGACATGGGGTGGCGGCTGGCTCATGAACGGAGCTGAAGACTCGTTCATGATGCAGACCTTCGGTGCCACATTCCACGACTTCGCCGGATCGGCCATCGTTCACTCCGTTGGTGGTGTGCTGGCTTTCGTAGGTGCAATTGCACTTGGCCCACGTCTCGGCAAGTATGACAAGAAAGGCAAGAGCCGCGCCATTCCCGGCCACAGCCTCACTCTGGCTGCCCTGGGTGTGTTCATCCTCTGGTTCGGATGGTTCGGTTTCAACCCCGGTTCTCAGCTTGCAGTAGCTACCGAAGGTGACCGTGTAGCCGTTTCCCACGTGTTCCTCACCACTAACCTGGCCGCTGTTGCCGGAGGTGTAGCCACAATGGCTGTTACATGGTTCAAATATGGCAAACCCTCATTCTCTCTCATGCTCAACGGTGTACTTGCCGGACTCGTGGGTATCACCGCCGGTTGCGACCTTGTTTCGCCCGTTGGTGCCGTGATTATCGGTCTCATTTGCGGTGTGGTTCTGGTTTACTCCATCGAGTTCATCGATGCCAAGCTTCACGTTGACGACCCCGTTGGTGCAAGCACCGTTCACGGTGTGTGCGGTATCATCGGTACTCTTCTTACCGGTTTGCTCGCCGTTGACGGCGGCGCATTCTACGGAGCTGGCTGGGGTTTCTTCGGAGCACAGTGCCTCGGTATCCTTTGCATCGATGTTTGGGCTGCCGTTGCCGGAGTGGTTCTGTTCTACAGCATCAAGAAGATTGCCGGTCTGCGTGTCAACAAGCGCATCGAGGAGGAAGGTCTCGACATCTACGAGCACGGAGAGTCGGCCTACAACTAACATGATTATTAGTATGATTGCATATTTTTAATGACTGACAACTGAACACCGAAGGGTGTGTCGCCTCCAAGCCAAGGGCAAGCGGGGCGCGCACCCCTCGGTTTTCAACGTTGTTTTGCGGCAAGACGGTGCCATGCGCAATACTTCGGTTGCCCAAACCAATACATAGAAAACTCTAAAAACAGGCCGTTTACGCATTTTAAGTGCCATAGTTGTAGGTCACAAATGCCATAGTTGACTCTTGTAAGTGCCATACTTACGACGCGTAATCAGGCTGTTCTTTACCCGTTAAGCGGTCTCTGCAACAAGCAAGGCGGCCGTATTCAAGCAGAAAAGACTACAGACAACGACAAACAACCCTAAAGAAAAGAAATATGTGTGGAATAGTATCTATCTTCAACATCAAGGCTCAGACACCGCAACTGCGGCAGAAGGCTCTTGCCATGAGTCGCAAAATACGTCACCGTGGACCCGACTGGAGCGGCATCTATTGCGGTGGCTCGGCCATACTCGCCCATGAGCGGCTCTCAATCGTTGACCCTGAGTCGGGTAGGCAGCCTCTGTTCAGTCCCGACGGCAAGCAGGTGCTGGCTGTCAACGGTGAGATTTACAACCACAGGGACCTGCGCCGCCGCTACGCCGACAGCTATCAGTTTCAGACAGGCAGCGACTGCGAGGTGATACTCGCCCTCTATCGTGACAAGGGCACGGCCTTTCTCGAAGACTTGAGCGGCATCTTCGCTTTTGCTCTCTACGATGCCGAGAGCGACGAGTTCCTTATTGCCCGCGACCCCATTGGGGTCATCCCCCTTTACATCGGCCACGACAGCGACGGGCTGATTTATGTTGCCAGCGAACTGAAAGCCCTTGAGGGTCAGTGCGACAGCTACGAGGAGTTCCTTCCCGGCCACTACTATTCGAGCCAAGAGGGTGGCATGAAGCGTTACTACACCCGTGACTGGATGGAATATGACAACGTGAAGGACAACGACGCAAGCGTCGACTCCATACACGATGCACTTGAGGATGCCGTGAAGCGTCAGCTGATGAGCGATGTGCCCTACGGAGTACTGCTTTCCGGCGGACTCGACTCTTCGGTGATAAGTGCCGTTGCACAGAAATATGCCCAGAACCGCATCGAGAATGACGGCAAGACCGAAGCCTGGTGGCCTCGTCTCCACTCGTTTGCAGTGGGCCTGAAGGGTGCGCCCGACCTTGCCAAGGCCCGTCTCGTGGCCGACCATATAGGCACCGTGCATCATGAAATAAACTATACCATAGAGGAAGGACTCGATGCCCTTCGGGATGTTATCTACTTCATCGAGACTTACGACGTGACAACCGTGCGCGCCTCAACGCCGATGTATCTGTTGGCACGTGTAATCAAGTCGATGGGCATCAAGATGGTGCTCTCCGGTGAGGGTGCCGACGAGATTTTCGGCGGCTACCTTTACTTCCACAAGGCTCCCGATGCAAAGGCTTTCCACGAGGAGACGGTGCGCAAGCTGTCGAAGCTGCATCTCTACGACTGTCTGCGGGCCAACAAGAGCCTCTCGGCATGGGGCGTTGAAGGACGTGTACCGTTCCTCGACAAGGAGTTTCTCGACGTGGCCATGCGCACCAACCCACAGGCCAAGATGTGTCCAGGCAGCACTGTCGAGAAGAAAATCGTGCGCGAGGCGTTCGCCGATATGCTCCCCTATGAGGTGGCTTGGCGGCAGAAGGAACAGTTCAGCGACGGTGTGGGCTACTCATGGATTGACACTCTGAAGCAGATAACCGCCGAGCGCGTGACCGATGAACAGATGGCGCACGCAGCCGAACGTTTCCCCATAAATCCGCCGCGCAACAAGGAGGAATACTTCTACCGCTCTATATTCGCAGAGCACTTCCCCAGCGAGTCGGCGGCACGTACAGTGCCGAGCGTTCCCAGCGTGGCGTGCAGCACGGCCGAGGCTCTTGCGTGGGACGCTTCGTTCAAGAACATGAACGACCCCAGCGGACGGGCAGTGGCCGGAGTGCATGAGCAAGCCTACGACAAGTAGGCTTAGCCCGCAGCAAGACACGGTCTATACAATATCGCAAACATATTCAAACAATAACATCAATAACCAAAAAAAAGAAAAATGAAAAAGAGATGGATTATCCTAATGGCCTCGATGGTAATCATAGCCATCGTCGGCCTGTTTGTCGGCGAACCGTCGTTCGAGTGCGACTTCTCGAAGATTGATGCCGCCGATGTGGCGTGGCTCATCACAGCCACTATATTCGTGCTTATGATGACCCCCGGTCTGTCGTTCTTCTACGGCGGCATGGTGGGAGCGAAGAACGTTATCTCTACCATGCTCCAAAGCTTTATCGCCATGGGACTGATAAGTGTGCTATGGGTGGCGTTCGGCTTCAGCCTCGCATTCGGCGACGATATAGGCGGAGTGATAGGCAATCCGTTCACGTTCCTTATGTTCAACAATGTCGGTGGCGATGTCTACACCACGCCGACGGGCAACATACTCGGCGGAGCCACCATCCCCTTGGCTCTGTATGCGCTGTTCCAGATGAAGTTCGCCATCATTACGCCGTCGCTCATCACCGGTTCGTTTGCCGAACGTGTGCGCTTCTCGGCCTACATGTTCTTCATGATTTTCTTCTTCGTGGTAATCTACTGTCCGCTGGCGCACATGACGTGGCACCCTGACGGACTGTTCATGAAGTGGGGAGTGATTGACTTCGCCGGCGGTATTGTGGTTCACGCCTCGTCGGGTGTGGCCGCACTTGCAGGAGCCATATTCCTTGGCCGCCGCAAGTCGTCCACACGCCAGTCTGAACCGGCCAACATACCCTTCGTACTCCTTGGAGCTGCAATGCTCTGGCTGGGCTGGTTCGGCTTCAATGCTGGCTCTTCACTCCATGCAGACGGCATGGCCGTGAAGGCATTCCTCAACACCAACACCGCCTCGGCCACAGCCATGATGACCTGGATATTCTTCGACTGTCTGCGCGGACGCAAGCCTTCCGCCATGGGAGCGGCCGTCGGCTGTGTGGTAGGTCTTGTGGCCATCACGCCGTCTGCCGGATATGTCACCGTGGGACAGAGCATCTTCATCTCGTTTGTGATAACGATAATATGCAACGTGGCCGTTTATTGGCGCAGCCACTCGCGCATTGACGACGCCCTCGACGTGTTCCCCACCCACGGCACTGGCGGTATCTTCGGCACGGTGCTTACAGGTATCTTCATCCAGGAGGGACTCATAGCCGGCTCATGGGACGGTTTCGTCATCTTCCTCTACCACCTGCTGGCCGTAGCCATAGTGATTGTCTATACTTTCGCCATGAGCTACTTCGGCTACTGGCTCATCGACAAGATGATACCCATGCGTGTGTCGTCGGAGAGCGAGCGCATAGGTCTCGACCTCAGCCAGCACGACGAGCACTACGGCTTTGCTCATGTCGGCGAGCGTGAGATTGCCGAGTACGAACAGGCCAAGACCGACGACTGAACACCGCATGCAGCAGCAAGCAGACTTGCATCGCACGCAACGGAAAAAGAAAAGTCTTTAAGGTAATATATTCAGGAAAGCAACGACACTACGCCACCGCCCGTCCGCAAAGGCATAAGCCAATGTGGAAGGGCGGTTGTCTTTTTGTGCAAAATATTCAATTGGAGGTAAGAGCATATCCCGAACTGGGTGGTTTAGTAGGCGAAGCACTCTCGCTTTGCCCTTGAATCTGATATGTGCTGGGGGAGCGAGGACGCCGCACCTACTACGCAGGAGCAAAGTCAGTTAACCAAAGACCCAGTGCATAGGCAAACTTAGGAGAGGGTGTGTCAAAACGATTTTTGAGGGATTGAGAACTTTTAATTTGAAACTTATCGACGTTAAAAACACGGTCATGGCATAGTAAAATGCCTTGTTATAGCTCTAAAACGGGTATAAAACATAGCCTGTTTTACTTGTGAGGTAACTGTTCAGCGGTAGGTGCATGACAATGCATCAACCCCCAAACAAGGCTTGAATTGCATTGAAAGGTGTCTTGTTGTGTTTCTTGGCCATCTCAACAATCGAATGCAGCTCGAAGAAAACATCTGGAGATGGCTGCTGAGAAAACCACGAGAAGTCATTGTGTGATTTTGCATTTACCTAATAGAAGTTGTGTCTTTGTCCAACTGAAAGTTCCGTTCCGTACTACGGAACGCACATTCCGT
>CAVAQY010000066.1:0-14631 GCA_963590865.1 Bacteroidaceae bacterium
CAACGGAACGGAGATTTCTCATAAGAGAAGGAACTAATTTATAGAACAACCCTTGTAATAGTTTCTTTGTAACTTCGCATTCTTGGTAACCATTCAGTGCTTGGACTACCGCTGAACAGTTACAATGAACCGAACAAGTGTTAATTTCTCAATACTCCGTATTGTGACGGTCAATACGGCGTATTGTCCGCGGCGAGTGACAGGGCTATGATTGCCAGCCCAAGTTTGGGTCGCCAAGTAAGGTTCAAAATAACTTGAGCAACTTGTTTTTGAACCTTGCTTGGCGGCCTTTTTGCATTGCCCAACCTCACCCTTACTAAAGCAGCCCTCGCTCCAAATATCACCCGCCACCCATAAATACATACGGATAATTTTGAACACCTACTTACAATAAAAGGGCACAAGTCTGCGTTTTAACGATAGTGTACACAACAACCAGAATACTATGATTGAATATGTAAAGGGCGGAGTGGCCGAACTTACTCCGGCCTTGGCCGTGATTGAGGCTGCCGGAGTGGGCTACGGACTGAACATTTCGCTCAACACATACACCGCAATACAGGGCAAGGCGGAAGCCAAACTGTATGTCTATGAGTCGATACGCGAGGATGCGCACTCGCTGTTCGGCTTTGCAACGAAAAAAGAGCGCGAGCTGTTTGTCCTGCTCATCAGCGTTTCGGGCGTAGGACCGGGCACGGCACGCATGGTGCTTTCGTCCCTGAGTCCGAAGGAACTGTGCGACAGCATCTCAACCGGCAACGAACGGCTCATAAAGGGCGTGAAGGGCATCGGTTTGAAGACGGCCCAGCGCATAATAGTTGACCTTAAAGACAAGATTGTGGCTCTCGGCATTACGGGCGAAGTGCCCGTGGGAGGCTCAATGGCTGTTCCTGTGGACAACAAGGTGAAGGACGAGGCAGTAAGTGCCCTTACCATGCTGGGCTTCTCGCCTGCTCCCACCAATAAAGTTGTGGAACAGATACTGCAGCAGCAACCCGACGCTCCCGTGGAGGAGGTGGTGAAGCTGGCTCTGAAACAGATTAAATGATGTTCAGGGCGGTTCTACATAGAGCCGTAATCTGGCAAAGCTAATTTTAGCCCCTTCAAGCAACAACTTGAGCAACTTGTTTTTTTTGAACATTACCAAATAGAGAAAATACAACCGCCGAGCGACACGTAGATGAAGCGAATAGCCTACATAGTGATTCCGCTGCTGAGCATTTGCGCACTTGCAATGCCTCCGCAGGACGACAACACGGCCAAGCAGAAGAAGCCCGCCCCTAAGGCGCAGCCCACTCTCAAGGCCGATGAGGAGGCTATTCCCGACTCGCTGCTGCACCCCCGGTGGAAGATAAACCGCACCGCTCCTCTCACCGCAGACGACCTTGACTCGGCTTCGATTGACCTGCACTCGCCCGACAACGTAAAACAGGAGGTGGAATACACCGAAGACTCACTCGGCCAGTACCGCATCGGGGCCAAGATGGGCGACTCCTATCTGAATGCGCCCATGCTCATGACTCCCGAAGAGTACGCCAAATGGAGCGAGCGCAAGGCCATGAAGGAGTTTTTCAGGGCAAAAAACGCGGAGAATGTAGCCAACAAGGGCAAGGAGAAATTCTCCTTTTCCGACATGAAGTTCGACCTCGGTCCGGCGGAAAAAATATTCGGTCCTGGCGGAGTACGCATAAAGACACAGGGAACGGCGGAGCTGAAGCTCGGGGCAACGCTGAAAAACATAGAAAACCCGTCGCTCCCAATACGCAACCGCAAGACTACTGCCTTCGATTTCGACGAGAAGATAAACCTGAACGTCAACGGAAAGGTGGGCGACAAGGTCAACATGAACCTCAACTACAACACCGACGCCACGTTTGACTTCGACACGAAGAACATAAAACTGCGCTACGAAGGCAAAGAGGACGAGATAATAAAGCTGGTTGAGGCCGGAAACGTGACGTTCCCGTCAAACTCGTCGCTCATAAAGGGAGCCAGCTCTCTCTTCGGAGTGCGCACAGACTTGCAGTTCGGCAAGTTGAAGTTGCAGACCGTGCTGTCGCAGAAGAATTCCACCACAAAGAGCGTGTCGTCAAAGGGAGGCACGCAACTGACACCATTTGAACTGGATGCAGCTGACTACGAAGAGAACCGCCACTTCTTCCTCGGCCACTACTTCCGCGAGCATTACGACAGGGCCATGAGCACTCTGCCAAACCTGACCACGGGAGTAAAGATTACCAGAGTGGAGGTTTGGGTGACAAACAAGACGGGCAACACCGTGAACACACGCAACATTATTGCCCTGACCGACCTCGGCGAAAGCTCCAACACCCGAAACCCTCTGTGGGGAGTAGGCATTGCCGACGTGTCGCCCCGCAACGCAGCCAACAGCGAGTACTACTCAATGACCCACGACTACACGGCGGCACGCGACATAGACCAGACCAACACCGTTTTGGATGGTATCGGGAACTTTACGGGAGGCGTTGACTATGAGAAAGTGCAGAGTGCAAGACTGCTGAACTCGTCGGAATACACAGTCAACACGGCTCTTGGCTATGTTTCGCTCAAGACCACGCTACAGACCGACCAGGTGCTTGCCGTGGCCTACGAATACACTTTGAACGGTGTGACCTATCAGGTTGGAGAGTTCGCCTCGGACAACACCAACACCAGCGAGGCTCTATTCGTGAAGTCTCTGAAAAACACGAACAACAGTCCGCAGATGCCCAACTGGCGTCTGATGATGAAGAACGTGTATTATCTGGCCTCCTCGATAGAGAAAACCAAGTTCCGTCTGGACGTGAAGTATCAGAGCGACACCACCGGCGTGTACCTTTCTTACATACCGGAGGCTCAGGTGAAGGACAAAATCCTCATACAGGTGCTCGGTGCCGACCGACTTGACAACAACAACAAGCCTCACCCCAACGGCTACTTCGACTTTGTGGACGGCTACACGGTAAGCAACGGACGCGTGTTTCTCCCGTCCACCGAACCTTTCGGCTCTTATCTGAAAAACTATCTCGTCAGCAAGGGAGTGCCGGAGGACAGGGCCAACACCTATGCCTTTACCGAACTCTACGACACTACGCGTACTGCCGCCAAGCAAGTGGCCGAGAAAGACAAGTTCATCATGACCGGACAGTACAAGGGAACGTCGGCCAACGTAATCTCGCTCGGCGCATACAACGTGCCGCAAGGCTCTGTGGTGGTCACGGCCGGAGGAGTGGTGCTCACGGAGGGCAGCGACTACAGCGTTGACTATTCGGCCGGAGAGGTGAGAATACTCAACCAAAGCATCATCGATGCAGGTACAGCGGTCAGCGTGAGCCTTGAAAGCAACACCGACTACGGTATGCAGCGCAAGACCATGTTCGGTCTAAACTGGGAATACGACTTCTCCAAGGACTTCCAGATAGGCGGTACGTTCCAACGGCTGCACGAACAGACGCTCACGTCAAAGGTGGCCATGGGGTCGGAACCGCTCGACAACATGCTGTGGGGACTGAACGTAAACTGGAAGAAGGAAAGCCAGTGGCTCACCAACATGCTCGACAAGATTCCGTTCCTCCACCTTACAGCACCGTCGCAAATCAGCTTTACCGGCGAATTTGCCCAACTTATCGCCGGGCAGGCAAGCGGAACGCAGGACAATGCTTCATACATAGACGACTTCGAGAATACGAAAAACGGAATTGACATTTCCGAACCCAAGGCTTGGGTGCTGTCGAGCGTGCCCACAATGTTCCCCGAGCACAGCGACAAGACAACGCTTTCGAGCGGCTACAACCGTGCCCTGCTGGCCTGGTACAATATAGACCCGCTCTTCACCTACCGCAGCAGTTCGCTCACACCGGGACACATAAAGAGCGACCTTGAGCAGTTGTCAAACCATTACGTACGCGAAGTGTATGTAAGCGAACTGTATCCCAACCGCGACCAAAGCACTTACAGCGGTGCCACGTCAACGCTCTCCATGCTCAACCTGGCCTACTATCCCAACGAACGCGGCCCGTACAACTTCACCACAAGCCTCAACAGCGACGGTTCGCTGCAAAATCCGTCTGGCAAATGGGGCGGCATGATGCGCAAACTCGACACCAACGACTTTGAAGCCGCCAACATCGAGTATCTGGAGTTCTGGCTTCTCGACCCGTTCATCTACTCCCGGGAAAACGGCGACGCTGCGTCCTATGGCGGCGACCTTTACATTAACCTCGGCGAAGTGAGCGAGGACATACTGCACGACGGCAAGAAATTCTATGAAAGCGGAATGCCCGTTGACGGCACGGGCAGCTTCACCACCACGCAATGGGGCAAGATTCCTGTGCAGGCAACCCAGACTTACGCCTTTGCCACCACCTCCGGCTCGCGCGAAAAGCAGGACGTGGGATACAACGGACTTACTGACGAGGAGGAAAGAACGTTTGAAAGCTACTCACAGTTCAACACCTTTGTGCAGACGCTTGCCAACGACAGCCTGCGCAAAGCGTGGACTGCCGACCCGGCAAACGACGACTACCACTACTTCAGAGGTTCTGACTTCGACGCTGCGCAGACTTCCATCCTCGACCGTTACAAGCGGATAAACAATCCGCAGGGCAACTCTCCCGACAACGACAACAACAGCGAGAGCTACGACACGTCGTACAAGACAACGCCGGATGTGGAGGACATCAATCAGGACTACACACTCAACGAGTATGAAAGATACTACCAGTATCACGTGAGCATACGCCCGGAAGACCTCTCTGAGGCAAACGTGGGCAACAACTATGTGGTTGACATGCGCGAAACCAGCCGCACCCTGCGCAACGGAACGAAACCCACGGTACACTGGTACAAAATCCGCATACCGCTGAACGACAAGAACCGCGAACGGATAGGCTCTATCAACGACCTTACCTCCATACGTTTCATCCGTATGTTCCTTACCGGTTTCCAAAAGCCCATCGTGCTGCGTCTGGCCAACCTTGACCTTGTGCGTGGTGAATGGCGCACCTATGAGCAGAACCTTAGCACCGATGCGGCCTCAAACAGCGGAACGCTTGAGGCAAGCAACGTGAACATTGAGGAACACGGCGACAAAAAGCCGGTCAACTACGTGCTTCCTCCGGGCATAAGCCGAGTAACCGACCCTTCACAGCCTCAGCTTGTTCAGAGCAACGAGCAGGCTCTGAACCTCACGGTGAAGGAACTGTCGCGCAACGAGGCCAAGGCCGTATACAAGAACACCACACTCGACCTGCGCCAATACAAGCGTCTGCAAATGTTTGTACACGCCAACGCCCTCGCACAGGACGCCACCAATCTGCAAGACGACCAACTGGCGGTGTTCATACGCCTCGGCAGCGACTACAAGAGCAACTACTACGAGTATGAAATACCGCTGAAGCTGACTCCCGAAAAGGTGTACAGCCGCTATTCAGCCGAAGACCAGCGTGCCGTGTGGCCGGAAGACAACATGCTCGACATCGCCCTTGAGAAACTGACGGCGGTGAAGAAAGCGCGCAACAAGGCCAAGGCGGTAGGCACCGCATCGTACAGCCGTGAATACTCGGAATACGACTCCGACAAGCCAAACAACAAGATTACCGTGATGGGCAACCCCACCATCGGTGAGATAAAGACCATGATCATTGGTGTGCGCAACCTGTCGTCCGCACCCAAGTCGGGCGAAGTGTGGGTCAACGAGCTGCGTTTGCTGGAGTTCAACAACAAGGGCGGATGGGCTGCATCGGGCGCACTCAATATGCAACTGTCCGACTTCGGAACAGTAAACCTGACGGGAAAGTATGTTACCGAGGGCTTTGGCGGACTGGAAGAGGGACTTGCCCAGCGCAGCACCGACGACTACAAGACCTACAGCTTCACCACCAACCTTGAACTCGGAAAGTTCTTCCCCGACAAGGCCAAGGTGACGGCCCCACTCTACTACTCCGTGACAAAGGAAGAGATGCGCCCGAAATACAATCCGCTTGACAGCGACATGGAACTTGACGACGCTCTCGACGCAACCGCCTCAAAGCAGGAGCGCGACTCCATCGAATCGATAGCCGTGACGAAGAAGACAAGCACCAATTTTTCGCTGTCAAACGTGCGTGTAGGCATCAAGACCAAGCGTCACCCCATGCCCTATGATCCGGCCAACCTGTCGTTCAGCTACAGCCATTCCCACAGCTACACGTCGGGCGAGACCACCGTATATGAGAAAGAAGACCAGTGGAGGGGTTCCCTGAACTACACATACTCCCCGGTTTACAAAACATTTGAACCGTTCAAGAAGCTGAAGGGCAAGAGCAAATGGCTCAACTTCCCCAAAGCACTCGGCTTGAACTATCTGCCGCAGAACATCTCTTTCAACAGCGAGATTCTGCGCAACTACTACGAACTGCAGGAGAGAGACCTGGACAATCTGGAAGGCACCAAACTCCAGCCTACGTTCAGCAAGCAGTTCCTGTGGAACAGGGATTTCACGCTAAGGTGGGACTTCACCAAGAACCTCCACATGAGTTTCCAGTCGGCCACCCATGCGGAGATTGAAGAACCTTACGCTCCTGTGAACAAAGACCTCTACCCAGAACAGTACGCCGCATGGAAAGACTCCGTATGGCGCAGCATAAAGCACCTCGGAACGCCGCTCGACTATCAGCAATCGTTCACAGGCTCCTATCAGTTGCCGCTCAACAAGCTCCCGGTGTTCGACTGGCTCAACGCCGACGCCTCATACACAGCCACCTACTCATGGGTTCGCGGTACGGAACTGGACGACGGAACATCTTTGGGCAACACCATTTCAAACAACCGCAACCTGAACATCAACTCCACATGGAACATGGAGACCCTCTACAATCATGTTCCGTTCCTGAAAAAGGCCAACGAGGAGTTCAGCAAGCGTCAGACGGCGGCTGCAAACAAGAAGAACAGCAAGGCGAAACTGCCCGGCAGAGTCGACAAGAACGGAAAGGAGCCGCAGTTGGGCAAGGGGCGCAACGCCAACGGAAAGACTGCCAGCGACACCAAAGAAGACCTGAAGCAGCAGAAGGAGTTGCCCAAAAACAAGAACAGCTACCAGAGAGAGGTAACTCTGAAGGCCGACACCACCGTGACTGTGACCCACAACAAGAAGAGCAAACGGCTCATCGTGACGGCCAAGACCAAGGACGGCAAACCATACAAAGTCAAGTTCAAGGTGGTGGACGACAACAAGATAATCATAAAGAACCTTGACACGGTACAGATAAAGCTGAGCGTCACTCCCAAAGAGCCGCTCGACAAGCAGTGGTGGTACAAACCGTCACTACGTGCGGCACGCTTCCTGATGATGGTGCGCAACATCAGCATCTCCTACCGCAACCAATACGCAATGTCCTTGCCGGGCTTCCTGCCCAACGTGGGCGACGCCTTCGGGCAGCGTACGGGAAGCGTTTTGTCGCCGGGACTCGACTTCGCCTTCGGACTTACGGGCGACAGCTATGTGCAGAAGAGCTTCGACAACGGCTGGCTGCTCGCCAACGACAGCGTGGCCACACCTGCCACGACCAACGCAAGCGAGGATTTGCAAATCAGAATGACGCTTGAACCCATACGCGACCTGAAGATTGACCTCAACGCCAGCCGTACTGTGAGCAAAGCCAAGAGCATACAGTACATGTACAGCAACATGCCTACAACGCAGAGCGGGTCGTTCAGCATGACCACCATAAGCCTCAAGAGCGCGCTTGAGGGCATGGGCGACGCCAACAACGGCTACTTCTCAAAGTCGTTCGCCAAGTTCTGCGGTTCAATAGATGACTTCCGCCAGCGTGTGCAGAACCGTTACGCCAACGCCCTCTACCCCGCAGGCACCAGCGACGCCAACGGAGTGAACCTCGGAGGCACAGCCTACAACTCCGAACTGGGCACCGTCAACAAGTATAGTGCCGACGTGCTCATACCGGCCTTCCTCTCTGCCTACACGGCCAGCGGCTCTTCGCTCGACATCTTCCCCGCCCTGAAGCGGATGCTGCCCAACTGGACCGTGCGCTACACGGGACTCGTCAAACTGCCCTGGCTGCGCGACCACTTCAAGAGCATCAACCTGAACCACTCCTACAAGAGCGTTTTCGCCATTGGAAGCTACGCTTCATACAGCACCTGGCGCGAATACATGGACGGACTGGGCTTCATCACCGACGCAACCACAGGCAACCCTGTGCCAAACAGCATGTACAACGTGAGCACGGTGAGCATCAACGAGTCGTTCGCTCCGCTTTTGGGTGTGGATGTCACGCTGGAAAACAATCTTTCCGTCAAGGTTGAGTACCGCACCACACGTGTTCTGAGCCTCAGCATGACAAGCGTGCAGATAAACGAGGCTCTCAGCAAGGACTTTGTGGTAGGCATGGGCTACAAGATAAGCAACTTCAACCTGTTTGGAAGCGGTGCCTCGCGCAAGATACGCAAGACACAGAACGGCAACAACAAGAACAACGCCGACAAGCAACAACAGAAGACAACCACCGCAAACAAGGGACGCTCGGGAGTCAACCACGACCTCAATCTGCGCCTCGACCTGTCGTTCCGCAACCAGGCATCCATCACTCGCGACATTGCCACGGCCACAAGCAACGCCAGCAGCGGCAACTCGGCATTCAAAATGTCGTTCATGGCCGACTACACCCTGTCGCGTCTGCTCACCCTCAGCGCCTACTACGACCGTCAGACCAACACCCCGTTGCTCGCGAGCAGCAGCTATCCCACCACAACACAGGACTTCGGAGTGAGCCTCAAGTTCTCTCTCACACGCTAAGCGACGGCGATGCAAACGCCATGTTTCGAACATTTAACAAGGGAACATGGCCTTTTATACGTCAGAAAATCGTAACTTTGCATGCATAGATAGCGAGAAACTTAAACAAAACAACAGAAATATAAAACAAACATGGCACAGGAAGATGTTTTCAAGAAAATAGTGTCACACTGCAAGGAATACGGTTTCGTGTTCCCCAGCAGCGACATCTACGACGGTTTGGCTGCCGTCTATGACTACGGACAGAACGGTGTTGAACTGAAAAACAACATCAAGGAATACTGGTGGAAGAGCATGGTTTTGCTCCACGAGAACATCGTGGGCATCGACTCCGCCATATTCATGCACCCGACAATATGGAAAGCCAGCGGCCACGTGGACGCTTTCAACGACCCGTTGATAGACAACCGCGACTCAAAGAAACGCTACCGCGCCGACAACCTCATAGAAGACCACATCGCCAAGTATGACGAAAAGATAGAGAAAGAGGTGGCCAAGGCACGCAAGCGCTTCGGCGACAGCTTCGACGAGGCAAAGTTCCGCGAGACAAACCCGAGGGTTCAGGAGAACCAGCAGAAGCGCGACGCGCTGCATGAGCGTTACGCCAAGGCCATGCAGGGTCCCGACCTTGCGGAACTGAAACAGATAATACTCGATGAAGGCATAGTAGACCCCATCAGCGGAACAAAGAACTGGACCGACGTGCGTCAGTTCAACCTCATGTTCTCCACAGAAATGGGAGCGTCAGCCGAGGCCGCAAGCAAAATCTACCTGCGCCCAGAGACTGCGCAAGGCATCTTCGTGAACTATCTGAACGTGCAAAAGACGGGACGCATGAAGATTCCGTTCGGAATAGCACAGATTGGCAAGGCCTTCCGCAATGAAATCGTTGCACGGCAGTTCATCTTCCGCATGCGCGAGTTTGAGCAAATGGAGATGCAGTTCTTCGTCAAGCCCGGCACAGAGATGGAATGGTTTGCCAAGTGGAAGGAACTGCGCATGAAGTGGCACCAGGCTCTTGGTTTCGGAGCGGACAACTACCGTTTCCACGACCACGAGAAGCTGGCCCACTACGCCAACGCAGCCACCGACATCGAGTTCAAGATGCCGTTCGGATTCAAGGAAGTGGAAGGCATACACAGCCGTACCGACTTTGACTTGAGCCAGCACGAGAAATTCTCCGGCCGTTCCATCAAGTACTTTGACCCGCAGACCAACGAGAGCTACACTCCGTATGACATCGAGACAAGTATTGGTGTTGACCGCATGTTCCTTTCCATCATGTGCCACTCGTATGAGGAGGAGCAGCTGGCCAACGGCGAGACCCGTGTGGTGCTCAAACTGCCCGCAGCCCTTGCCCCGGTGAAACTGGCCGTGATGCCTCTCGTGAAAAAGGACGGACTTCCAGAGAAGGCACGCGAGATTATCGACAGTCTGAAGTTCCACTTCAACTGCCAGTACGACGAGAAAGACACCATAGGCAAACGCTACCGCCGTCAGGATTCCATAGGAACGCCCTACTGTGTGACCGTTGACTACGACTCTCTCAAGGACAACACCGTGACATTGCGCTTCCGCGACACCATGGAGCAGGAGCGTGTGAGCATAGAACAGCTTGGCAGCATCATCGAAGACAAGGTGAGCATAGCAAGCCTGCTGAAGAAACTACAATAAAAAAAAACGCACATCCGCCAAGGCTGCGGCATCGGTCTGTAAGCCTTGGCGGACGCGTCCGTTTTATGGAGCACACTCTATTTGTAAATGGATTACACTCCGTTTATAGTAGGTGTACCCTAAACATAGCCAAACACAAGATGAAGCAAAAAATACTGTTGGCCACGATTGCAATTGCCGCCGTGTTCTGCACGTTTTCATGCAGCGAAGACGACGGCACCGTGGATGAATACCCCAACTGGCAGTCGAAAAACGAAACGTTCTTCAACCATTTGAGTGACTCGGTTAAGGCCCTGTTGGAGGCCGACTCGACACGCACCGACTGGAAACGGATAAAAAGCTGGACAAAAGCCAGCGCATACGTAGGCTCTAATGCCGACTACGTGATAGTGAACGTGGTGAGCGACGGACAGGCAACAGACGCTACTACGCCGAAATACACCGACTCCGTGTCCATCCACTACGCCGGCCACCTGCTGCCGTCTACCAGCTACAAGCAAGGACTGCGCTTCGATGCTTCGTACGACGAGCCGTTTGACGAGTCCATAAGCGTGGCCAGCAAACTGCTTGTGAGCGCAACCGTCGAAGGATTTGCCACCGCCCTGCAGAACATGCACCGCGGCGACCACTGGATCGTGTACATCCCATACCAGCTGGGCTACGGCACTTCCGCCAAGAGCAGCATCCCTGCATACAGCACCTTAGTGTTTGACATCCGCCTGAAGGACTTCTGGAGGACGAAAAGCACAGAATAAGGAAGGGGAAACGGCAAGATGCTTAAATTTATCTCTTTTGGCAGCGGAAGCAGCGGCAACTGTTACCTCCTGTACACCGCTACCGACGGACTGCTGATAGACTCTGGCATAGGTACAAGGCAACTGAAAAAGTACCTGAAGGACTACGGTCTCAATCTGAAAGACATCCACAATATCATTGTAACCCACGACCACGCCGACCACGTAAAGGCTGTAGGGTGCATAAGCCACGAAACCAATGCACCGGTCTACGCCACTCGCGAGGCTCACGCAGGCATCAGGCGCAACTATTGCGTGCGCAAAAAAGTGGAAGACAGCCTTGTAAGGTACGTGGAAAAGGGGCAACAGCTGGCCGTTGGGGAGTTTCTGGTGACACCGTTTGCCGTGCCGCACGACAGCGCCGACAACGTTGGCTACCGCATAGAGCACGACGGAGTGGTGTTTTGCCTCGTGACAGATGCCGGGGAAGTGACACCAGACATAAAGAAAGGAATATCCGAAGCCGACTACCTCGTGATTGAAGCCAACCACGACGTGCAAATGCTTGAAGCAGGCAACTATCCGGCCTACCTGAAAAGCCGCATACGCAGCGGTACCGGCCACCTCAGCAACGAGGAGTGCGGCAACGCGCTGGCCGAGAACTTCACGGACAGGCTCAAGCACGTGTGGCTCTGCCACCTAAGCGAGGAAAACAACCACCCGGAACTGGCAAGAAAAACGGTGGAGGACATACTCCTGCGAAACGGAATAAAAACAGGCGACACCCTTGCGCTGGAGGTTCTCAAGCGCAAGTCGCCGAGCGGAATATACGAATTAGCATGAGCATTGAGCAAACATTGGCAAAGCTGCACATTGAGCGGCTGAGCAACATGCAACAGGAGGTTTACACCCGGATAAAAACCTCACGCAACGACCTCGTGGTGCTTTCGCCAACAGGGTCAGGCAAGACGCTTGCCTATCTCCTGCCCCTAACCGAACTTGTGGAAAAGGACGACGAACGTCCGCAAGCCCTGGTGATTTTGCCCGGCAGAGAACTGTCCCTGCAGTCCGACGAGGTGCTCCGCAGCATGGGAACCGGCCTACGCTCCACAGCCTGTTACGGCGGACGCACCGCCATGGACGAGCACAAGACGCTGAAACAGGTGCGCCCCCAAATAATATTCGGCACTCCCGGAAGACTCAACGACCACATAGCCAAGGGCAACTTCGACATCTTCGGCATAAAGTATGTGGTGATTGACGAGTTCGACAAGTGTCTGGAAATGGGCTTCCACAACGAGATGGAACGCCTGTTGAAGAGTCTGCCCGGCGTAAGGCGCAGGTTTCTGCTGTCTGCCACCGACACAGACAGCATTCCGGACTTCGTGCGTCTCGGCCGCACCGACAGGATAGACTATACGGACAGCGAAGAGAAAACGCCGCAGCAGGTGGAAATGTACGCTGTGAACAGTCCCGACAAAGACAAGCTCGAGACCCTGTCACGCCTTCTGCGCTCGTTCGGCAACGAAAGCAGCATCGTTTTCCTCAACTACCGCGACAGCGTGGAGCGCACAGCCGCGTGGCTCCACAACCAGGGCTTCGCCGTATGCTCCCTGCACGGCGGAATGGAACAGAAAGAGCGCGAAGGGGCACTATACAAGTTCAGCAACGGGTCGGCAAACGTGCTCGTTTCCACCGACCTTGCGTCGCGTGGACTTGACATTCCCGACATCGGCAACATCATACACTACCACCTGCCAGCCAGAGAAGAGGAAAACATCCACCGCATAGGGCGCACCACAAGGTGGGAAGCCCAAGGACGCACATTCTTCATCATAGGTCCGGAAGAGAAAGCGCCGGAGTTTGTCAGCGACACCCTGGCGGCCTATGACATTCCGGCCAACCCTCCTGCGCCGGCAAAGCCCCGCATGGCCACCATTTATATAGGTAAGGGCAAGAAAGACAAGATAAGCAAGGGCGACATCGTAGGTTTTCTCTGCAAGAAGGGCGGACTGGCCCCAGCCGAAATAGGCCGCATCGACGTGAAAGACCGCTACGCCTACGCCGCCATAGCCGCAGACAAGCTGAGCCAGACGTTGAGCCAGACGCAGGGAGAAAAGATAAAGGGAGTGAAAACCATTGTGGAAATTGTCAGATAGACATTACACTTCACGCCCTACCCTTACAATTCGTCAAGAATTAAGGGCAAAAGTTTTGCAAAATGCCGAATTTTAGGTATATTCGCACCGCATTTAGCACACATAACAGAGATTATTAATTAAACTTTCAAATCAAATGAAGAAGTATAATTTTAATGCAGGCCCTTCCATGTTGCCTCGTGAGGTAATAGAGAACACCGCCAAACAATGTCTCGATTTCAACGGTTCCGGTCTGTCCCTGATGGAAATCAGCCACAGAGCGAAGGACTTCCAGCCGGTAGTCGATGAAGCCGTGGCTTTAATCAAGGAACTGCTCAGCGTGCCCGAAGGCTATTCGGTAATATTCCTTGGAGGTGGAGCGTCGTTGGAGTTCTGTATGGTTCCCTACAACTTCCTTATCAACAAGGCTGCTTACCTCAACACCGGCACATGGGCAAAGAAAGCCATGAAAGAGGCCAAGTTGTTCGGAGAAGTAGTGGAGGTTGCTTCTTCAGCCGATGCCAACTACACTTTCATCCCCAAAGGATGGAGCTGCCCCGACGATGTCGACTATCTGCACATCACCACCAACAACACCATCTACGGCACGGAAATACGCAAAGACCTTGAAGTTGGCGTGCCACTCATCGGAGACATGTCGTCAGACATCTTCTCTCGTCCGGTAGACGTGGCCAAGTACGACTGCATATACGCCGGAGCGCAGAAAAACCTCGCCATGGCCGGAGTGACAGTAGTGATAGTAAAGGACGAGAAGCTCGGACACGCTCCGCGCCCGATACCCACAATGCTCGACTACCGCACACACGTGGACAAAGGCTCCATGTTCAACACACCGCCCGTTGTGCCCATCTACAGCGCATTGGAAACGCTGCGCTGGATCAAGAAAAACGGCGGAGTCGAGGCAATGGACAAGCGGGCCAACGAACGCGCTGAAATACTGTACGGTGAGATTGACCGCAACAAGCTGTTCCGTGGAACCGTCAAGGAGGAAGACCGCTCTGTGATGAACATCTGCTTCGTCATGAACGACGAATACGCCGAACTGGAAAAGCCGTTCTTCGAGTTTGCCACCTCAAAAGGCATGGTCGGCATAAAGGGACACCGCAGCGTAGGCGGTTTCCGCGCAAGCTGCTACAACGCCCAGACCCTCGAGGGTGTCAATGCGCTCGTTGCGTGCATGAAAGAGTTTGAGGCCGCACACTAAAGGGTGGTTCTGTAAATTAGCTTTGTCAGATTGCGGTTCTATTTTCGTGGACAATTTGTTTGTGAG
>CAVAQY010000067.1:0-14400 GCA_963590865.1 Bacteroidaceae bacterium
CGTGCGCTTGGGCGAAAAGACGGCAAAGTCGTTGCAGTGGATGGAGAAAGTGAGCCACGAGAATAGCTATACTGTGGAAGTGTATGTGCATCCAGAATGGCAGGACAGCCAAAGCGACCTGCGCTACGAGCGCAAGTACAAATCTGCTGACGAGGAGGATGAGCGTTTTTGGAACGAAGAGGACAACATTGCCCCTACGCACCTATGGAATATTATAGCCCAGATGGGCAGCGGCTATCACCATCGTCGTGGTGTTGTCGCCTGTTATGAGCAGCTGAATTGTGAGTGCCATATAGATACCTGGGACGACGATGATTTCTTGGGGGAAGACGGGCGCACATGGGACGAGGGCATCCACTATCCAGCTTACCAGGACCAATATTTCCTCATGCCCTTCCACCACCTATATTGCGACCTCTTCCTGTATTCCTTCGAAGACCTCTGCAACATCAACGACTTCCGCGTAAATGTCGAGGTGCAGTTAGTGACGAGGGAGCAAGACAAGACAAAGGAAAATATCAAGTAAGATGCCTCAGGAATTCATTGCCACAATGTTAGGCGTTACGGGCATTGTGCGGTTCCACACATGGCCGTGATGGACACGGAGTGCGTTGATGGCTTTCATCCAATGCCTACAACGAGGATGTCCAATGCCTACAACGAGGACGTCTAATGCCTACCACGAGGATGTCTAATGCCTACCATGAGGATGTCTAATGCCTATTACGAGGACAGCTAATACCTACCACGAGGAATAACTATCACAAGAGAAGGCGGTTTGTGGCATACGGAAAACACCTGGAAACCCGTCGGGGACAGTCACCTAATGCTCTGAAAATTTGCACAACCGCTGAAAATGTAGTATTTTTGCGCCCGAATTTGAGTAGGATTAAAGACACATATTAATATGAACGTTTCATATAAATGGCTTAAAGAGTATGTGGATTTCGACCTGACACCGCAGCAGGTGTGCGACGCACTCACGTCAACAGGTCTGGAAGTCGATGCCCTTGAGGAGGTTCAAACAATCAAAGGAGGTCTGAAAGGGCTTTTTGTAGGCAAGGTTCTCACTTGCGAACCGCATCCCAACAGCGACCATCTTCATGTGACAACAGTTGATTTAGGCCATGAACAGCCGTCGCAAATAGTGTGCGGTGCACCGAATGTGGCTGCCGGACAGAAGGTAATTGTGGCCGATTTGGGCTGCATCCTTTACGACGGTGACAAGGAGTTCGTCATCAAGAAGTCGAAACTTCGCGGAGTGGACAGCTTTGGAATGATTTGCGCCGAAGACGAAATAGGCGTAGGCACAAGTCACGACGGCATCATTGTATTGCCCGACGATGCTCCTGTGGGACAGCCTGCGGCGGAATACTACCACGTGGAGAGCGACTGGCTCATAGAAATAGACATCACGGCCAACCGCGCCGATGCTCTTTCGCACTGGGGAGTGGCTCGTGACCTCTACGCATGGCTCAAACGCAACGGCCATGAAACCAGTTTGCATCGTCCGGACTGTGCAGACTTCGCTGTGGACAACCACGATCTTCCCATAGAAGTGGACATCGAAAACAAGGAAGCCTGCCGCCGTTATGCTTGCGTAAGCCTGACCGGCTGCGACGTGAAGGAGAGTCCCGAATGGCTGCAGAACAAGTTGCGAACAATAGGTCTGCGCTCGATAAACAATATCGTGGACATTACCAACTATATAATGATGGCTTATGGCCAGCCGCTCCACTGCTTTGACGCGGATATGGTGACAGGCCACAAGATTGTGGTACGCACCCAGCCCGAAGGAACCAAGTTTGTTACTCTCGACGGTGAGGAACATACGCTCGGAGAGCACGACCTCAGCATCAGCAATGCCGAAGAACCGATGTGCATAGCCGGCATCTTCGGCGGCAAAGGCAGCGGTACGTATGAGACCACACGCAACATAGTGCTCGAAAGTGCCTACTTCCATCCCACATGGATACGCAAGAGCGCACGCAGACACGGTCTTAGCACCGACGCATCGTTCCGTTTCGAGCGCGGCATAGACCCCAACGGAGTCATCTATGCACTCAAGCAGGCCGCAATACTCTGCCAACAGCTCGCCGGAGGCAAGGTGTCGATGGAGATAAACGATGTGTATCCCTCTCCCATAGAGGATGCCAAGGTAAGCCTGAACTACGGTTACGTGAAGTCACTCATAGGAAAGGAAATACCGAACGATACCATCAAGGGCATCTGCGAGAGCCTTGAAATGAAGGTAACCTCCGAGACAGCCGACGGAATAGAGCTGGACGTGCCGGCCTACCGTGTGGATGTGCAACGCCCGTGCGACGTTGTGGAGGACATACTCCGCATATACGGATATAATAATGTGGAAATCCCCACCCAGCTGAAGAGCTGTCTCGTGGTGAAAGGCGACGAGGACAACAAGCACAACATGGCCAATATCGTAGGCGAACAGCTTGTGGGATGCGGCTTCAACGAGATACTTAACAACTCTCTCACCAAGAGTGCCTACTACGAGCAGCACAACTCTTACCCGGCAGAAAACTGCGTGAGGATAATGAACCCGCTGAGTTCCGACCTCAACGTGATGCGCCAGACTCTGCTGTTCGGCGGTTTGGAGAGCATAGAGCACAACGCCAAGCGCAAGAGCCAGAACCTTAGACTGTATGAGTTCGGTAATGTCTATCGTTTTTCGCCCGAGAAGAAGAACCCCGACAGTCCGATGGATGCCTACAAGGAAGACAACCGTCTGGCCATGTGGGTGACTGGCAAGCGCATAGAAGGCAGTTGGGCACATCCCGATGAGGAAAGCAGCTACTTTGAACTGGCCGCCTACGTGGAGAATGTGCTGCGCCGCATAGGTCTGAAGCCGGAAGAAACGGTGCGCAAGAAGAGCACAAACGACATCTTCTCCGCCGGTATAGCCATTGAAACCCGTGGAGGCAAGGTGCTTGGAGAACTGGGTATCTTGAGCAAGAAGGTATTGAAAGACGCCGACATCGACCGCCCCGTATATTACGCAGAACTGAGCTGGACAGCGTTGATGAAGGCTGTGCGCAAGACAAAGGTGCAGTACAGCGAGATAAGCAAGTACCCTGCGGTGAGCCGCGACCTCGCTTTGCTCGTTGACAAAGGCGTTGAGTTTGAGCAAATAGAACAGATTGCACGCCAAACGGAAAAGAAACTGCTGAAAAAGGTGGAGCTTTTCGATGTGTATGAGGGCAAGAACCTTCCGGCCGGCAAGAAGAGCTATGCCGTGAACTTCGTGCTTCAGGACGAGACAAAGACGCTTAACGACAAGCAAATCGATGCCTTGATGGGCAAATTGACAACAAATCTAAAAACAAAATTAGGAGCAGAACTCCGCTAATACACAACTCCAATGGGAAGAGCATTTGAATACAGGAAAGCAACTAAGATGAAGAGATGGGGTCACATGGCCCGTACGTTCACAAAAATCGGCAAGCAGATAGCAATAGCCGTAAAGGCTGGCGGCCCTGACCCGGACAACAACCCGCACTTGAGAGCCATCATGCAGACCGCAAAGCGCGAGAATATGCCCAATGCCAATGTGGAACGTGCCATAAAGAACGCCATGGGCAAGGACCAGAAGGACTTCAAGGAGGTGACATACGAGGGCTACGGACCTCACGGAATAGCCATCTTCGTTGACGCAGCCACTGACAATACCACCAGAACCGTGGCCAATGTGCGTGCCGTGTTCAACAAGTTCAGCGGTAATCTCGGCACACAGGGTTCGCTTTCGTTCCTGTTTGACCACAAGTGCGTGTTCACTTTCAAGAAGAAAGACGGTCTCGACATGGACGATATGATACTGGAATTTATCGACTATGGCGTGGATGAGGACTACGACGAGGACGAAGAGACGGGCGAAATAACCATCTACGGTGAGCCAACCAGCTTCAGCGACATACAGAAACACCTCGAAGGCATGGGCTTGGAGGTAACGGGAGCAGAGTTTACCCGTATTCCTAACGACCTTAAAGAAGTCACTGCTGAGCAAAGGGAGACCATTGACAAGATGGTAGACCTGCTTGAGGATGACGATGACGTGCAGAACGTCTATACGAACATGAAGCCTGAATAGGCCAGGCACGAAGTCTGAATAAGGTAACGCAGGGTCTCTGAATAAGGTCAACGTGAAGCCTGAATAAGGCAGACCAAGCGGATAAAAACCAAAAGAACCGTGTGATTGTATGTGCAACAAGTTGCGTTGCCACAATCACACGGCTCTTCTTTTATTTCTTGTGCTTTTTAGGGCGGTTCTATAAATTACCGCCGTACAAACAATAAAATATCATGAGTTACGTTTTGCCATCCTGCGGTCTCTTTTCGGTACAATTTGTCTGTTCGCTCAGTCGTATAGCCCGCTATACTCTTTCGCTCACAAACAAATTGTCCACGAAAATAGAACCGCAATCTGACAAAGCTAATTTATAGAACCACCCTTTATTCCTCATCGTTGAGGGAAGCGGCGCGTACACGGCTCAAAGTCTCGGGAGTCATCTGCAAGAAGCTGGCCACATAGACCAACGGTGCACGGAGCACTACCTGCGGATGCAGCTTCATAAACCGTTCGTAGCGGCTCTTGGCCGACTCAAAGCGCATCATGTCTGCATGTATTTGGCTGTGTATGAGTGATTCCTCAAGAATCTTGCGGTAGAGCATCTGTATGTTGACGCTGCGTATGGCCTTGCGTTCCAGTTGCAGACGTGGCATCGCATATAGCAGAGTAGGTTCTACAGCCATGATTTGCAGATGGGTGGGCTTCTCCTGAAACAGACTTTCTATGCTCATGATGATGCTGTTTTCCACGGCCAAGTGCTCGGTCAGCTCTTTTCCGTTCTTCTCATAGAACAGCCTGACAAGTCCTTTCGCTATCCAGTAGATGTCTTTTGACACCTCACCCTTGGAGAGAATGATTTCACCTCGTTGGTACTTTCTTGGTATGAGCACGCTTTCCAGTTCGTCAAGCTCGTCGTGGGTCATGGTACTGTACCTGCGAGCCAACTCACGCGCTATGTCGCGTGTTGTCTGTCCTGTGGTGTTGGTCATTTTCGTTCTCCTTTCCGTTGTTAAGTCCCAATGCCTTTCGTTATGAAGTCTCAGTATCTTCGTTATGAAGTCCCAATGTTTCCGTCGTGAAGTCCCGATTAGGAATAATGCATCAGTCGAGTTTCAGTACGGCGAGGAACGCCTTTTGCGGCACTTCCACGTTTCCTATCTGCTTCATGCGCTTCTTTCCCTTCTTCTGCTTCTCCAGCAGCTTGCGCTTACGGCTCACGTCGCCGCCGTAGCACTTGGCGGTTACGTCCTTGCGCACGCACTTTATGGTTTCGCGGGCAACGATTTTTGCCCCGATAGCTGCTTGTATGGCTATGTCAAACTGTTGTCTCGGTATCAGTTCCTTCAGTTTTTCACACATCCGTCGGCCGAAAGTCACGGCGTTGTCCTGGTGTGTCAGTGTGGAAAGCGCATCCACGGGTTCGCCGTTGAGCAGTATGTCAAGCTTGACGAGCTTTGACGGACGGAAGCAGTCCACGTGATAGTCGAACGAGGCATAGCCTTTCGATATGCTCTTGAGCTTGTCGTAGAAGTCAATGACTATCTCTCCGAGCGGCAACATGAAGCGTAGTTCTACGCGGTTGCCGCTTACGTACTGCTGGTCGATTAGTTCTCCTCGCTTGTCAAGGCAGAGCGTCATTATGGGACCTATGTATTCGGCTGCCGTTATGATGCTTGCACGGATATAAGGCTCCTCTATGTGGTCGATAAGTGTAAGGTCTGGTAGTCCTGACGGGTTGTGTACCTCCCTTTTGCCGCCCTGCTTGTCGTAGCACATATACGACACGTTGGGCACAGTGGTTATCACGTCCATGTTGAACTCGCGGTCTAACCTCTCCTGAACTATCTCCATGTGGAGCAAACCGAGAAATCCGCACCTGAAACCGAAGCCCAGAGCCACGGAAGACTCCGGACTGAAAGTCAAGGCTGCATCGTTAAGTCGTAGTTTCTCCAGCGATGCGCGCAGGTTTTCGTATTCCGCAGGGTCTATTGGGTATACTCCAGCAAACACCATGGGCTTCACTTCCTGGAAGCCTTCGATGGCTTTTGTGCACGGGCGTGCCGTGTGGGTGATGGTGTCGCCCACCTTCACCTCCGTACTGTCCTTTATACCGCTTATTATATAGCCCACATCGCCGGTGGAAAGGCTGTTGCGTGGTATCATGTCCATGCGCAACACGCCCACTTCGTCGGCAGTATATTCCATGCCGGTGTTGAAAAACTTCACCTTGTCGCCCTTGGCTATGCTTCCGTTCTCTATCTTGAAGTAGGCGATAATGCCACGGAAGGAGTTGAACACCGAGTCGAATATCAGAGCCTGAAGCGGTGCTTTCTCATCGCCGGTAGGGTGGGGCACTCGGTCAACCACTGCGTTCAGTATGTCTTCCACACCCTCTCCAGTCTTGCCGCTGGCGCGTATTATGTCATTGCGGTCGCAGCCTATCAGTTCCACAATCTCGTCTTCCACCTCGTCGGGCATGGCACTGGGCATGTCAATCTTGTTGATTACGGGGATAATCTCCAGATTCTGGTCGATGGCCATATACAGGTTGGATATGGTTTGTGCCTGCACTCCCTGCGTGGCATCGACCACCAGCAGTGCTCCTTCGCACGCTGCGATACTGCGGGACACCTCATAAGAGAAGTCAACGTGGCCCGGAGTGTCTATTAGGTTGAGTACATATTTCTGCCCGTCGCGCACATATTCCATCTGTATGGCGTGGCTCTTGATGGTAATGCCGCGCTCACGCTCCAAATCCATGTCGTCGAGCATCTGCCCCTCGGTCACTTGTATGGTCTTTGTGTACTCCAAAAGGCGGTCGGCCAGTGTGGATTTGCCGTGGTCAATGTGTGCTATTATGCAGAAGTTGCGTATGTTGTTCATTGTGGTTATGCTGTGTTTCAGTGTAAAAACGAGCCAAACGAATGGCGGTATGGTTTACTTCCTGTATCTTCCGGGTGTAGTTTATCAGATTGCAAAGATAAACAAAAAACGAGAGAAACAAGAAAACTCCGATGTGAATAGCTTTGCAAAAGACCAAAAAAATTAACACCACGGCAATCGCTCTTTTAAACTTTATGCGTAATTTTGCACCTCGTAGGTAGCCTTGTTGTATACAGGGCAGGCTCTATGGTGCCCATCGTAATAAACAACAGAACAATAAGGGTTGCTTTTGCTAATTTACAGGATTCACCAGTATAGTGTATTAAGGTATAGCCCCGATTGAGTATAGGATAAACCATTAAGGCAAAATGATGACAGACGGAAACACAAATATGGCAGATTTTCCGGCGGCAAGAGGCATTTCCGCCGGTTCCACCGCACTGGTTCTTGAGGGCGGAGGAATGCGCGGCGTGTTCACCAGCGGTGTGCTTGATGCCTTTATGAAGTATGGTGTGATGTTCCGTTACGTCGTGGCTGTGTCGGCAGGGGCGTGCAATGGACTTTCCTATATGAGTGTGCAGCCTCGCCGGGCGCGGATGTCCAACATAGATATGCTCGTGAAGTACGACTACATCGGTGTACGTCACCTTGTAACCCAAGGCTGCATCTTCGATCCGAAACTGCTCTACGACCGTTTCCCAAATGAGCTGATACCGTACGACTACGACAAATACTTCAGCACCGATGCTCTATATGAGATGGTCGTGACCAACTGTCTCACCGGACGTGCCGAATACCTCTCGGAACACAGTGGCGACCGCCAGCGACTCATTGACATAGCCCGCGCAAGCAGCAGCTTGCCATACGTAAGCCGCATTGTTACCGTAGACGGAAAGCCCTGTCTCGACGGCGGAATTGTGGACAGTATACCCGTGGAACGAGCTTTTGCCACAGGCCACGACCGCTGTGTCGTGGTTCTTACGCGCAACCGAGGCTACCGCACCACTGGGCGCGACCGCCGCATACCGTCGTTTGTCTACCGTAAATATCCCCGTCTGCGTGTCGCGCTCAGCCACCGCATAGAGGCATACAATCGCCAGCTTGAACTTGTGGAGCGCATGGAAGACGAGGGACGCATAGTCTGCATACGTCCGCAACGCCCGGTTGAGGTGGGGCGCATGGAGAAAGACGTGGCCAAGCTGGAGGCTCTCTATGAAGAAGGGTTCTGCGAAGGGGAGCGGATGTGTCTCCTTTGGATGAGGGATTAAGTAGCCTTAGAAGTTGCCAATTGGCATTTTTTTTATACGGTTTCAACGTTGTGGCAAGTAAAGCTATGATAGCTTTGCTGCTTGCCTTTTCAGCAGTTTTGGGTCTTTATCTTCGCAAACGATTACGGGCGTTTTGCTGAAATAGCCCGGCCTTTTATTGTTCTGTTCGGGATATAGTGTTAACTTTGCGGTTGTAAAGTGTGGTTTGCAAATACGCAAGTCAACCATAATGAATAACACATGACAGGCAGGGTTAGACATTCGGGCGTTGTTGAGGCTGTGACCGAGACAGGGGTGAGGGTTCGCATAGTGCAGACCTCGGCTTGTGCGTCGTGCAAGATTTCCGGCCATTGCAATGCCTCGGAGAGCAAAACCAAGTATGTTGACGTGGCAACGCCGGACATTGACGGACTGAAAGTAGGCGACAATGTCTCTGTATCCGCCTCGCAGACGGTTGTGGCAAAGGCGTTGCTGCTCAGTTTCGGTGCGCCTTTTGTGGTGCTCGTGGCCGTGCTGGCTGCTGTGTACACCTCCACTGGCGACGATGTGTTGAGCGGTGGCGTGGCCATAGCGTCGCTCCTGCCATACTATCTGCTCCTCTACTGCTTTAGAAACAGGATAGGGCGCAGTGTCGTGTTTGCCATTGACGGCAAGGAATAATCACTTAAAACTAAAATACTATATGAATTTCATTGTCATTGCGGTGATTGTGCTTGGTGCAATAGGTCTGGTTTCGGCCGTCGTATTGTACGTTTGCTCCAAGAAATTCGCCGTGAAAGAAGATCCGCGCATAGGTCAGACGGCGGCATTGTTGCCACAGGCCAACTGCGGCGGATGCGGTTTCCCCGGCTGTTCTGGCCTTGCCGATGCTCTGGTAAAGGGTGCTGACGCAGGCAGTATCGACGGGTTGTTCTGTCCCGTTGGCGGACAAGAAACCATGGGTAAGGTGGCCGACCTGCTCGGAATGGCCATTGCCAATGCCGAACCGATGGTCGCTGTTGTGCGCTGCAACGGAACTTGTGAGAACCGTCCGCGCATTGCCGAGTATTCAGGCTTGCTTACGTGTACAGCCATGAATGCCTGTGGCACTGGCGAGACGGCTTGTGGCTTTGGCTGTCTTGGCTGTGGCGACTGCGTTTCGGCCTGTTCCTTTGGTGCAATCAGCATCAATCCAGACACTAAGATTGCTGAAGTCAACGAGGAACTCTGCACTTCGTGCGGCGCATGTGTCAAGGCTTGTCCGCGCAACATCATCGAACTGCGGAAGAAAGGGCCGAAGGGTCGCCGCGTCTATGTAAGTTGCCGCAACAAGGACAAGGGACCTGCCGCAATGAAAGCCTGCAAGGTGGCTTGCATAGGCTGCGGCAAGTGTGAGAAGGAGTGCCCGTTCGGCGCAATCACAGTGGAGGGCAACCTGTCGTATATCGACTACGCCAAATGCCGGCTCTGCCGCAAGTGCGTGGCCGTGTGCCCGACCCACGCCATCGTGTCGGTGAACTTCCCTGCACCGAAGCCCAAGCCTGAGGCAGCTAATGACGGCGAAGCAAAACCAGTAATGAACGAAATGCAGTCGTGAAACCATGAACATAAGAACATTTAGAATAGGTGGAATACACCCGGAAGAGAACAAACTGACAGCCGAGGTGCCCACCAAGGTTGCCGAACTTCCCAAGCAAGCATACTTTCCTCTGTCGCAGCACATTGGCGCACCGGCCAAACCTGTGGTGAAAAAGGGCGACAAGGTAAAGGTGGGTACCATGATTGCCGAGGCCGGAGGTTTCGTTTCTGCCCCGATATTCTCGTCAGTTTCTGGCACAGTGACCAAGATAGACAATGTGGTTGACGCTTCAGGCTATGCCAAGCCTGCCATTATAATAAAGGTAGAGGGCGACGAGTGGGAGGAGAGCATTGACCGCTCCGACGAGCTTGAGACCCTTGATAAACACACGGAGCTTACTCCCGAGGAGATAGTGGAGCGCATAAAGGCGGCAGGCGTAACCGGTATGGGCGGTGCGGGCTTCCCCACGTTCATCAAACTGTGTCCGCCGCCTACGGCCAAGGCCGAATGTGTGATAATAAATGGTGTGGAGTGTGAGCCTTACATCACGTCTGACTATCGCCTGATGATGGAGCACGCCGACGAGATAATCGTTGGTGTGGAACTACTGATGAAGGCTGCAAAGGTGAACCGTGGCTATATAGGCATAGAAACCAACAAGCCCAAGGCCATAGAACTGTTTGAGCAGAAGTTGGCCGGCAACACCAACATAGAGGTTGTGCCGTTGAAACAGCGTTATCCGCAGGGCGGCGAGAAGCAACTCGTTGATGCCGTGATACGCCGTCAGGTGCCGGCACCTCCTGCCATACCTGTCAATGTGGGCGCAATAGTGCAGAACGTAGGTACGGCGTTTGCCGTTTATCAGGCTGTGATGAAGCGCAAGCCGCTGTTTGAACGCTACACCACCGTGACGGGCAAGGACTTGCAAAATCCCGGCAACTTCCTTGTGCGCATGGGTACGCCGATGGGCGACCTCATTGAGCAGTGTGGCGGAATGCCCGACGGTGACAACAAATTGCTTGCAGGAGGTCCCATGATGGGTAAGGCCTTGACCACGGTGAACGTTCCGGTGTGCAAAGGCACAAACAGTGTGACCATTATCGGCTCCGGCGAGGCCAGACGCAAACCTGTTCAGCCCTGCATACGCTGTGCCAAGTGCGTAGGTGCGTGCCCGATGGGACTTGAGCCGTTCCTGCTCGCAACCGTTTCAGCCCACCATATGTGGGAGAAGGCGGAGGCTGAGGACATCACCTCGTGCATAGAGTGTGGATCATGCCAGTTCACCTGCCCCTCGCACCGTCCGATACTCGACAACATCCGTCTCGGAAAGTCAACAGTAATGGGCATCATCAAAGCCCGCAACGCCAAAAAGTAATTCAAGAAAGAAATGGGAAAACTAATAGTTTCATTGTCGCCCCATGCACATGGGACAGACAGCGTGGAGCGCAACATGTATGGAGTAGTCATCGCACTTGTTCCAGCCTTGCTTGTTTCGTTCCTGTATTTTGGTCTTGGTTCGGCCATAGTGTGCGCCACGAGCGTTGCGGCGTGCGTTGTGTTCGAGTGGGCCATCAACAAGTATCTGCTGAAGAACAGCTCCTGCACCGTATGCGACGGTTCGGCCATACTCACGGGTTTGCTTCTGGGTTTCAACCTGCCGTCAAACCTGCCGGTGTGGATTGTGATAATAGGTGCCCTTGTGGCCATCGGTGTTGGCAAAATGACCTTTGGCGGTCTGGGCAGCAATCTGTTTAACCCCGCCCTTGTGGGACGTTGCTTCCTGCTTGTGAGCTTTCCGGCACAAATGACATCATGGCCTAAGGTGGGACAGCTCACCAGCTATCTTGATGCGGAGACCGGAGCTACACCGCTGAGCGTGATGAAGACAGCCATAAAGCAGGGCGATGCAAGTCTGCTTGAGCAACTCCCCGATTCGTTCCATCTGCTTCTCGGCAACAATATGGCTGGTGGAGCGGGCACCATCGGTGAGGTTTGCGCCTTGGCCTTGTTGCTTGGTCTTGCCTTTATGCTGTGGAAGAAGATTATAACATGGCATATCCCGGTGAGCATCATTGCCACTGTGTTTATATTCAGCGGCCTTTTGCACGTGGTCAATCCTGTGTATGCATCGCCTGTGGCTGTTGTTCTCAGTGGCGGTCTCATGCTTGGAGCCATCTTCATGGCCACCGACTATGTCACGTCGCCCATGTGCGCCAAGGGCCAACTGATATACGGTGTTGGTATAGGCGTGCTCACCGTGGTCATCCGCAACTGGGGAAGCTATCCCGAAGGCATGTCGTTCGCCATTCTCATAATGAATGCCTTCACGCCGCTCATCAATACTTACGTCAAACCTAAACGTTTTGGGGAGGTAGTAAAGAAATGAAGAAATTAGAATCAACATTGCCCAACATGGTCATCGTGCTTGTTGCCGTGGCCGTGATAACAGGCGGCATACTTGCATGGTGCAACCAGGTGACCAAAGGCCCCATTGAGGAGCAGGCCAAGCTGACGCTTGCCAACGGTATAAAGAGCGTTATGGGCGCGGAAGACCTCAAGGTGCTGTCGAGCGACCAGGTGAAGCAGACCATAGGCGGCAAAGACTTTGAGTTTGTGGTACACAATGTGGCCGACGCTTCTGGCAAGGCTCTCGGTGCAGCTGTCGAGAGTACCGTGGGCGGCTTTGGCGGCGACCTCAAAGTGCTTGTGGGTTTCGGTACCGACGGGCAGGTACTTGGCTACACCATATTGCAGACAGCCGAGACTCCGGGACTGGGTGCAAAGGCAGACAAGTGGTTTCAAAAGGACGGCAAGGGCAGCATTATCGGCAAGCAAATGTCGGCCGACAAGCCCCTTACTGTGAACAAGGACGGTGGTGACATTGACGCTATCACAGCCTCGACCATCACCTCACGCGCTTTTCTCAAGGCTGTCAATCAGGCTTACTCTGCCTATTCCGGCAAGCAAACCGATGCCCAAAGTGGTGCAACGGTGCAGCACAAGGGTAGCGCAGAATGATATGGAAGTAAAAAGTGTAAAAGACAACTTATATGAACTACATAAAAATATTGCTTAACGGCATCATCAAGGAGAACCCCACCTTTGTGCTTCTGCTTGGAATGTGTCCCACGCTGGCCACAACTACGTCGGCCATCAACGGCATGTCGATGGGTTTGGCCACCATGTTCGTGCTCATTTGCTCCAACATAGCCATATCGCTCATCAAGAACCTCACGCCCGACATGGTGCGCATACCTGTGTTCGTGGTCGTGATAGCTTCGTTTGTGACCGTATTGCAGATGTGTATGCAGGCGTTTGTGCCATCGGTATATGAGTCGCTCGGCCTGTTCATTCCCCTCATCGTGGTTAACTGTATCATTCTTGGCCGTGCCGAGGCATTCGCCTGCAAGAACGGACCCATAGAGAGCCTGTTCGACGGCCTTGGCATAGGCTTGGGCTTCACCTTCGCGCTTACCCTGCTTGGTTCGGTGCGCGAGTTGCTTGGTGCCGGAGCCGTGTTCGGCTTCACGCTTCTGCCCGAGACTTGCAACATACTTCTCTTTGTGCTTCCTCCGGGAGCATTCCTCACGTTGGGTTATCTCATCGCCATTGTCAACAAAATAAAGAAAGCATAGTCCATGGAATACCTATTGATTTTCATATCGGCAATATTCGTCAACAACATCGTGCTGTCCCAGTTCCTTGGGATATGCCCTTTCCTTGGTGTCTCAAAGAAGGTTGGCACGGCATTGGGCATGGGTGCCGCCGTAGCTTTCGTGCTCACGCTCGCCACCATTGTCACATTCATGGTGCAGAAGCTGGTGCTCGACCCCTTCGGGCTGCAATATCTGCAGACCATAGCCTTCATCCTCGTCATCGCTGCTCTTGTGCAGATGGTTGAGATTGTGATGAAGAAGGTGTCGCCCGCACTCTATCAGGCTCTTGGAATATTCCTTCCGCTCATCACTACCAACTGTGCCGTGCTTGGTGTGGCCATACTCGTGATACAGAAGGACTACAACATTCTCCAGAGCATCGTCTATGCCTTCTCCACAGCCCTCGGTTTCGGCCTCGCCCTCACCGTGTTTGCCGGTCTGCGGGAGCAACTGGCTTTCAGCAATGTGCCCAAGGGCATGCGCGGCATGGCCATTGTGCTCATCACGGCCAGCCTGTTGAGCCTTGCCTTCATGGGCTTCTCCGGCGTTGACGGTGGACTGAAAAACCTATTCGGATTGGAGTAGACCTCTCTTTGAACATGATTAAAGTCATCTTCGGACAGGAATAGAACTATTGCTGTCCGCTAAAACTTAAAAGCGCATAAGCTTCCAGCCCGAAGCCCTGTAAAATGGGACTTCGGGTTTGCTTTTTCAAAAAAGTAAGCCTCTCTAACCCCCAAAGTAAGTCTCCTGCCAAGAGACGTAAGCTTTAAGGATCCTGCACATATTCAGCCTCTTCGAGGCTATATACGGCATCGTGCGCCAAAACCTTTTCTGGCTAAAAACTAAAAAGTTTTAGAGGACAGCAATATTCCGAAATGTTGGATTATAGTGGCTCACCCGACAAACATGGGGGATTACGCATAAAGTTTTGTAAGCCTGAAAAGG
>CAVAQY010000068.1:0-14067 GCA_963590865.1 Bacteroidaceae bacterium
GGAGCGTGGAGTGCACAGTCGGCAAGGCTCTTCTTGGCGATGCCCTCGGCGGCTATGGCCTGCTGCAGTTGGCTCTGCGCCTCTACCCATTTCAGCTCGGTAAGGCTCCCCTTGTCGTGCAGCTGCTTCATGCGTTCGTAGGCATCCTCCGCTTGCATCCTGGTGGCGTGCGCCATTTCGTAAGTGTTCTTCACCTGTGTGGGGTCTACCGTGGCGATGAGTTGTCCCTTACGCACACGGTCGCCCACCTTCACCTTTAGCTGTAGGATAGTGCCTCCGGTGGTGAAGCTCAGCGAGGAACCGTTCTCTTCCTCCACCGTTCCCGAATACCCGTAGGCATCCCGGGCTGATGTCGTTGCGCCGTCCGTACCGATTGTAATTTCTTTCACTTTCACCGCTTCCGCAGTAGTCTGCGCCTCCCGCTTCTTGCTGCAACCCACCGCGAGGAAGGCCAGCAGAGCAATGGTCGTCAGCTTGCGTATTGGGGCAAGCGTTGAGATGCCCGCCATTGCCAGTTTCTCGTTTTTCACTTTTTTCATGCTGTATGTCTTGTTTGTGTTCATATTATCTAAACTTGGGTGCAAAACAACTTCTTTCGTGTGGATTTATCAGACATACCACGTCCTGTAAAGTGTCCGATAACTCTACGTGGATGGCAAATAACGAAGCATGAGACACAAATAGGAAACGGATAACACTCCGAAATTCGGATGATAGTGATACTTTTGCACCCGAAGTTCTGAATGTGTCACACGAAAAACTACAGGGAGAATTTCAATATGGAGAAAAACATAATATACAATGAAGACGCTTTGAAAGTGGCGAAGATGCTGTCTCAGTCAACACACAGTGGCATCACCTACGAGGAGTGCCGGTCGCGCATGGAGCAGCTAACCGACAAGGACATTGCCGTGTTTGACGAACTGGGCGACTTGCCGGCGGAGAATTTGCACGCAGATGCATACGTGACCATCCTGTGTCTTGGCGGCAAGGCTTCGTGTACGATAGAGGGAACTGAATACCACGTGGGCAAGAACGATATGATAATGGCGCACCCCAACCAGTTCATACAGAACGCCATGGTCAGTTGCGACTTCAAGGGCTGCGGCATACTCATGTCGCCAAACTATTTCGAGAGCATATTCATCGTTGGCGGCAACATCTGGGAGGCTGGACTCATCATACGCGAGCATCCGTTGCTGCATCTTCAAGACCACGAAGTGGAACACTTCCTTGCAGACCATGAGTTTCTGAAGCGCAAGCTTGCCGACACCCACTTGCCTCATCACGAACAAATAATAAAGCTACTGTTACAGTCGTTCGTGTTTGAGTTCTACGACAACATTGCCCCGATGCTTGACCAGCAGCTGCCCAACAACGGCCGCACTTCGGCGGAGATGCTTTTCAAGCGTTTCGTCTCGTTGGTTTCCGCCGAGTCTCCGCGCCGTCGCGAAGTGGGATTCTATGCCGACAAGCTTTGCATCACGCCCAAGTACCTCTCCGCCGTCTGCAAGAAGCAGGCTGGCAAGACGGCCTCGGAACTTATAAACAGTGTCACGCTCAACTACATCCGCAACATGCTCACCTCGTCGGAAAAGAGCATAAAGGAAATAGCCGCCGATGCGGGGTTTGACAACCTCTCGTTCTTCGGCAAGTATGTAAGGCGCGAACTTGGCGTGTCGCCGCGCGACTATCGGGCGCAGCAGTAGCATCGATTGGCTTGCAGCTTACGTTTTTGAACATTACTAAACACGAAAGTAGGAGGTGAACACTTATGATTAGTATTCACCTCCTACTTGGTGGATGGTAATGAAACGGTTGTTGAAATGGCTATGCCGATTTCTTTATTCGTTTCATTTCTTTATGAATTTCATGGCTACGCTTTGTCCTTGTCCTTCCAGCGACACGATGTAGAGTCCCGATGGGAGCGACGACACCGATATTGTGGCGGCAGTTGTGGAATTGAGCGTCACGGTCTTGACCGTTTGTCCACTGGCAGATATTACACGTGCCGTTGTGAAGTGTGCGGCATCGTCGATGGTGATGGTCGAAGTGGCGGCGTTGAAGCTGCACGATGGCTTCTGGCTGGTTTGCTCTATCGAAGAGGTCGTGCTCTTTATTGAGAAGTGGATGCGCTCGGACACTTCCGTGTAGGAGTCGTTGATGTAGAGTGCGCAGAAGTAATCGCCCGGTTTGAGGTCGGCTGCCGGTATGGTGACGAAACCGTCGGTGGCTCCATAGGTGTAATAGAAGCCGTCGAGCATGTCGGTGTTGGGGTCTTTGCCCTCGGCGAACACGCCCACCCAGTCTTTGGGAGTGCCGGGACCGTCGGAGTATGTCACCTTGATGTCCTCGTCATCGTCGTAAACGGTCTTCTCGGTTGCCACGGTCGATATTTTGTCGCCGATAGAGAAGTACAGACGTTCGTCGGACGGCTCGAAGTAGCCGCCACGCGTGAAGTAGCTCACGAAGTAGTAGCCCTTGGGCAGAGGCGTGTCGAGCACCACCTTGCCTTCTTTTGCGCCGTCGTCGATGTATTTCCAGCTGTCGCTGTATGCCCAGTTGCCGCTTGCATCGCTGGTGCCGGGTGTCTTGCCCATCTTGTATATGCCAATCCAGTCTTGGCTAAGCGCGGGTGCATTCTTGTAGCTCACTTCGATTGCCTCGCCCTCGTTGAATGTTGTCTTCTCCATCGACAGTTCAGGCACGTCGCCCACAAAGAAGCGCACACGTTCGGCGGCCTCGGTGTATCCGCCGTCCTTGAAGAGCACTGCGAAGTATTCGCCTTGTTCGTCGAAACTGAACTTCAGTGTGCCCGACTGCCCTTGTGTGTATCCCCATTTCACAGAGACCGTCGAACCGGGGTCCTCGCCGTAGCGGTATATGCCAATCCATGCGTCTTGGTTCTCTGGCGTGTATTTGTACGACACAGCTATTTCCTCGCCGATGGCGTATGCCTTCTTGCTCATTGAGATGGCTGGGTCGCCGTCGATACTGCCCACGACCTTGAAGTTCCTGACGTCCGACCATTCCGACCATTCAAGGTTGGAGTCGCGGTAGCGCAGACGCACATAGTAGTTGCCGTTCTTCAACTTGTATTGGTCCACGGTGTAGCGTGTTATGTCGGTGTTCTCGTTTAGGTCAACGGGAATGTGCCAAGGCTTGCCTGTAGAGCCATACAAGTCTTCAGTGTCGGTCACTTTGTTGAGCACTATCGACGAGAAGTCGGAAGTGGTTGACACTTCTATCTGCACGGAGTTGAGCGGTTCGTCGGTGGTTGTCTTGTATTCACTGCCGACGAAGGTATAGGGCAATGTTATTGAGTCGGGAATGCTGGCAAGCTCAGGCTTTTCGGGTGCGGCTTTGCCAAGTGTACGGTGGAACGAGTCGATGAGTATGTTGTCGACCACGAGGTCGCGGTTGCCTATGGCGTAACACTCGGCGGTCATCTCCTTCTTTTCAAAATCGAAGTCAAGTATCTGGTAGCCCCAGTAGTCGATGGTCTTCTGCACGTCGTCGTAGTCCTTTTCCGACGACATTCCCCATAGCTGGTCCCACGAAGCCGCACCGTTGATGATGTGGTAGATGGGATAGTCGGTCAGTTGGCCACGGTGATACAGGTGGTGGTGTCCGCCGTAGTTGAATATGTGTTTGGGTGTTTCGCTGAGAATGGGCATTATCTCCTCTCTCGCCCACGACGAAATGTCGCCGATGTACTGTTCGGCCTGTATGGGGCGGTGGTTTACGCTGATGATGAAGTCAACAGTGTCGTCGTCCTTTGCCGCATCAACCACCTTGCGCACCCACGCCTTTTGCTCCTTGCCTGTGTGCTCGGTGTCGAGCACTACGAAGAGCAGTCGGCCGGCCTGATAGGCATAGTAGTTTTCGGTGCCGCTGCTGATGCCCTTGTATTCAAGGTTCTCGTAGTGGTAGTGGGCCGCATAGTTGGCCATGCCCGGGTCGTTGTATGTCTCATGATTGCCGACGGCGGTCATTATGGGCAAGTAGGGCGACATTAGCTTCGACTTGAACATGTGTATCCACTCATACTGGTCGAGCGTGCCGTTGTCCACCTGGTCACCGACGTTCATTATCATGTTGATGTTGTCCTCCAGATTTCCGTATTTCTCTTGAATCTTTCGCTTGGCCGCTTGCATCAGCCATTCATATCCGCTTCTTGTCTTTATCTGGTGGTCGCCCATGAGCAGAATGCGCATATGGCGGTTGCTGCCTATTTCAGGCATGGTCTTGAAGCGGTATGTCTGGCTCTCCTTGTCGCCGCTCTTCACCTTGTAGCAGTAGGCCGTGTTGGGTTGCAGCCCGGTTAGTTCCACAGAGTTCCAATAATACGTGTCGGAGAGTTTTCCCGTGGTTCCCTGCGTCGTGCTTGACATGTTGTCTTCGTCGGTGCCGAAGATTACTTCGGGGGTGTTGTCGAAGCTCGTTTTCCACGAAATCCATATTGAGTTGGCTGTGGCTGTCTGCAGGTGCGGTTGGGTCATGTCGGTGAAGGCCGTTGGCACCACCGTGAGCCTGTGGGCGGTTACATGTTCGGTGTCGCCGTTGACCGGCTCATAGTATATGTCGGCCACGCTTTGCTCCTTGCCGTTTATCACGCAGCTTTGTCCCTCGCTTATGCTATGGTCTACAACATTCGTGATGTAGCGGTCGAAGCTGATGTCAGTGGAGAGCGTGTCTGTGTGCTGGTCGCTGAACACGCGCACCATGCGCAGACGGCTGTCTTGCGACAGAAACGTGGAGCGTAGCGTGAGTGTTGGCGTGTTTTGCCCGCTTACGGCGCGGCATCCTGTGGGCAGAAGCCATTTGTAGGCTGTCACTTCACTGTTTTCGGCAACCGAGAAGGTTGCTTCCGCACCGATTTTCACCTTGTTGGGTCCGTCGATAGCCGTTTGGGCAACGAGCGGCACGGCCACACTTCCTGTAAGCGAAAGCGCACATGCCACGAGTAGGTTCTTTTTCATACGTTAGTTTATGGTTTAAAAAAAAGTACGGTGCAAAAGTACGTCCAACGTATTACAAACAACATTCGCCCGTGTGACTATTCAAAAAACAAGAAGTGACAAGCGTGTTACGCGAAACATCACTAAACAGTGCAAAAATCACAATGTTGCCCTAAACGTTTTTGGAAAAGACGGAAAACGTTAGGGCAACATTGGTCGGAAACAGCAAGAAACAGCAATCAAGACGTCCAGCGCACTTGAAAGTGACCGTTGATTGCAATCAAGACGTCCAGCGCACTTGAAAATGACTGTTGATTGCAATCAAGACGTCCAGCGGCACTTGAAAGTGACTGTTGATTGCAATCAAGACGTCCAGCGCACTTGAAAGTGACCGTTGATTGCAATCAAGACATCCAGCGACATTAAAGGTGACTATTGATTGCGAACAACGACCCCAACGACATTCAAAAGAGGGAATATTTCGCAATCAAGACCTTCTTTTGACTTTAGGGAAGGAAAAAACTCAGAACATTTCTGCTGCAACGGCTACCACTTCTAATAAAATTTATTGCAGTCCGCCAAAACGTTTTAGCCGGAAGAGGTTTTAGCGGACAGCAATAAATGAAGAATGTCTACTTAAAAGAGGGCGTGCCTGTTTTTTGACACGCCCTCTTGTCATGAAATCCTGTGTGGATTTGCGGCTATTTCACTGCTATCTTTATCCTTTTCGCATTGCTTTCCACGATGTAGATGCCTGCCGGAAGGTTGTCGGTGCGTCCCATTCGGGTGCCGTCCAGACGATATACGGCAGTAATGTCGCCTACTATGCAGCCCTTGCCGCCGCGTATTGTAGTGCCGGTGGCCTTGTTCGGAGCAATGCCCGTGCTGGTGTCTGCCGAAATGTAGAACAGTTGGAAGTCGTCAGCCGACATCCACGTGCCGGTAAACTTCTTCCCGGTGAGGTAGAAGTCGTTGGTGAAGCCTATGGTAAGCACTCCGTCGGTCACTGCGATGCCGCTTACGGTGTAGCTTCCCCAACCGTTGCCAAGTTCGCCGCCCGTGTTGCCGTCGGCAGACACTTCGGTCTTGAGGAACTGGCTGGCGGTCTGAGCCGTTATGAACACTCCTTCGCCGTCGGAACGGGACTTGGCAACCATACGGTATGTGCCGTTGGGCAGATTGCGAAGCGTCTGGTGGCCTGTGTACCACAGATTTCCGGCGGTGGAATTGTAGGAGTCAAAGTATGTGTTGGACGTGTTGCCGCTGTAGTGCTGGCTGCTCTTTATCTTCGCATCGCCGTTTGTCAGCGACAACTGCCATCCTGTTTCGGCTTCAGCCCCTGCGTTCTTTATGACAAAGGTGAAGTCTGTGCTGTCGCTCGGCTGCTGCGTCAGTCTGACTGCCACGGTTGCCTCCTGCAACTGGCGCGTCAGGTCGTCAACTTCGGTCTGTTTGGTCAGCGACGGCAGCAGACTGGCCTGTTCGTCCATGAGGGTTTGCAACTCTTGGCGTGACTCTTTGGAGTAGATGTTGTTGGCAGCAATAATCTCGGCCACGGCCTTTTCCTTGTCGTAGGCGGTTGTTGACGGGCGGTCACTGTATACGGGAATGGTGTCGGTAGGCTCGCTTTCCACTTGGTTCAGCTTGAAATCGGTCACGCAGAACCATCCTTTTGTGCCTCCGCCCGACGTTGAGGCGTAGCCGACGCGCAGTTTGCCGTCAGTGCCCACAATGATTCTGTCGGTAGTCTGGCTCTCCCAGCCCTCAGCAGTATTCCATATTGCCACTTTCTTGACCGGTGACACTGCCGTGTCGCCCTTTGTCATCAGGTAGGCGTGCTGGTCGCTTATTTCGCCCGGGCCGCACATCGAAACGCAAGAGAGGGTATAGGCAGTTCCGGGCACCAGTCCGTCGAGTTCCTGGTATACGTCCATTGAAGTGAAGTTGTTCGACCAGTTGTTCCAGCAGGTCTTCCCGGCGATAGTTGCAGTGCGGAAATCGCCGCCGTTGCTTACGTTTGCCGTATACCAGCTGTTGCCTCCGTTGGAGAAGTCGGCATTTTCGATGGTGTTGTGCGCCTTCTTTTCCTCCGGTTCCATGCCGATTACGCCCATTACTGCCTCTTGCAGCTCGTCGAGACCCTGTCCTTCGCCGCTTTCGGCCTTGCCTATGGCTGCGTCAAGAGCCGACTTCTGACTGTCGTCCAGACTGCTTGCTTCGATTGAAGTCAGTCCTTTGGCCTCTTCAAGCAGCATCTTCTGCATGGCGGGGGCTTCGGCCACGACATAGCTGGTGAACGAATTTGCGGGGAGAACGGCTGTGAGGTATGTGCCGTCCACGTCCATTGTAACAGTCTTCTCCATGCCCGACGTGTTGCCGCAAACCACTATGATGGCTCCGTCCGGGGTCATTGCAGACAGAATCAGGTTGGGTTCGTCCACCGTGAGTATCTTGGAACCCGGCGGAATCAGGTGGCTGTAGTGCTTGAATGCGTAGTATTCGGGCGTGTAATAAGGCTTGCCGTTGGCCGAATTTACCTGCACGAGCGAGTTCTGCTGCCATCCCCATGTGCTGATGCCCTTGTCTTTGAGTATTGCGTTCCAGTAGGTGTAGGTGGTCACACGGTTGCCCAAGTAGCGGTTGATGAGGTAGAACGTGTGAGCAGCTGCGTTCCAGTCGAACGTGCCGCCGCCACATTCGCTCTCTGTCATCACCGCTTCGTATTCGGGATGACGAGTCATAACCTCGTTAATGGCATTGGCTCCTTCCCACTGGAAGCCTATCTGCGAGCAGTACTTGCCTATGTTGGTGGTGTTGAGTATCTGCTCAAACACGTCAAGGCTGCCGGTGTTCATCGTTCCCACAATGAGTTTCACGTCGGGATGGTGCTCCGCAAAGTACGGGCCAAGGTAGTTGGCGAGGAATTTTCCAGTGGTCTTTGCCGTCCATGAGCATCCGGGGTAGGGCGTGTTCGAGTAGGCTTCGTTCTGATAGGCCAGCGAAGAGATGTCTATACCCTCGGCCTTGTAGGCGTCAATGAACTTGCTGAAGTAGAGGCAATAGGCATCGTAGTATCGTGCACTGTCGATAAACTGGTCGTTGAAGTAGGGCGGAACGCCAAACGGACAACCGTTGGTGTCGGTCTTTCGCTGCGCATAGTGCTTGTTGGTCTTCATCCATTGTGGCGGACTCCACGGCGAAGCCCAGAACGTCATGCTGGGACACTCGGCCTGGGCGAGCTTGATGGAGGGAATGACCGCCTCCTTGTCGCGGCTGATGGTGAAGTTCTTCATTTCGAAGTCGCCGTCAGTCTCGTTGCAGCTGTACCAGTCGCGGCCGTAGTCGCTTGCCCCGATGGGTATGCGGCCTACGGTCATGCGCAAATCTCCGTAGGGATTGAACGCGCGTTTGACAAACAGTTGCTTGTCTGTGTCGCTCATAAGATTGTAGGCGTCATAGTCAAGCTCGTTGAAGCAAGTGCCCCAACCCTTGAATGTCTGGTTTGGCTTGTCGGAGTTGATGACAATCTGTGGCGTACCCACCACCTTGTCGGTCACTTCCACGGCAGCCATCTTCCAGAAGTTGCCGCTTGTGGAGCGGAACATCAGAGCCTGACGTTCGGCCGCCGATGCCGATACGGTCATCAGCGAGGCCATTAGTAGTAAAGAATGGTAATGCATCGTTAATCGTTAGGTTTTTGTTTCCTCGGCAAATATACGCCACTTATAAAGGAAAAGCCGTTGGTTGAGGTAACCAACGGCGGCGTGCTTTGTCGTAACATGGGGAATGTTACATATGTAATAATGTATGGTTACAAGGGTGCGGCTTGCCGTGTGACTGTCGCAAACAGACGCTTGACACATAAACGTCAAGTTTCCGCCCCCAGTTCCGCAGCTTTATGCCCAAGGAGTTCAGGAAGGCGTGGCACCTGTGTATTCCGAGGGGAGCACTCCAAACTTGTTTCTGAAGCATTTGGAGAAGTAGCCCGACGAAGAAAAACCCACTCTTCCGGCTATTTCCGTTACGGGCATCTTCGGTCCGTTGACTATAAGTTGTGCCGCTTTCTTCAACCGTATGTCGCGTATGAACTCGGAAGGGGTCAGTCCGGTCTGGCTTTGTATCTTCCTGTACAGGTTCATGCGACTCATGCAGAGTTCTCCGGCAAACGCTTCCACGCTGAAGTCGGTGTCGTCAATGTGCTTTTCCACGGAGTTTATGGCCTGTCGCAGGAACTGTTCGTCCAGTTTTGCCTTGTTGGTGTCTTCGGGAAGCAGGGAGATTTCGCTCAGCGACAGCTCTTTCCGCTTGCGTTGGAGGGTTTCCAACCAGTGGATGCTGCGGTTAAGACGCCACAGACCCACGCCAATGCCTGTGGCCAATGCGACACACAGCAGCCAGAACCACCACGTTTCGTGCCATAAGGGCGCACGGTAGATTTCCAGACACAGCCGCTCCGCACCCCAGCAACCGTTGGGGTCGGTGGCTTTAACCTCCAGCTGCGACAGCCCTTTGGGCAGGTCGGCAATCATTATTGTGTTGGTGCCCTGCGGCAGATACACCCATTTCGAGTCTTTTCCGCCCAGTCTGTAGGCGTAGGAAATCTCGTTGGCGTGCAGCACGTCGAGGGTTGAGAGGCGTATGGCAATCGCTTGCCGGCTGCTTGGCAAGTTGAGAGACTTCTGGTCTTTGCCTATCAGAATGGTGGAGTCGGCCATTGCCACCGACGAGACAACCGGTTTTGCTCCCTGTCCCTTGCTGTGGTTGAGTGCGGGCGACGAGTTGACCATGCAGAATGCCCCTGCGCCGTTGAGCATCATGCCGCTTGCTGTCGGCTCAAGGCTGTAGAAGTAGCTTACGTTGATAAACGGGTCGGTGTTGCGGAACACTCTGAACGCATGGTTCTGCGGATTGTGCTCCGTAACGTATTGGTCTGCCAGAGTCCATACGTGCCCCATGCCGTCTGTCTTCACGTCTTTTATCATGTCGCCGTTGGCCAGACTCATCCATGAGTCTCTTTCCAGACGGCTGTCTCCTTCGTTGAGGGTGTAGATGTTGCCCTGAACGGTGGCGGCTATCAGCGTGTTGCCGTTGAGAATGGCCAGTGCGGAGAATTCCTCACCGCCACGGTCTATCCTCCGTTGCCGCCCTTTGCTGTTGTATTCCCACAGTCCTTTCCCTGCAATGGCGGCGTATATTGTGCGGTTGTCGGTCACAGCCGTCTTGATGACCTTGCCTTCGGTGCCGGAAACCAGCTCCGTATGGCCGCCAAGAGTGGAGTAGCAGTATATTGCACGGTCGGTTCCTATCCACAGGTGGCCGTTGTCTGGGTCGGAAAGGCTGGAAATGTTTTCCTTTACCGTGGTCACAACCGTCTCCTGAATGCCGCTTTCGTTGGCTGTAAGGCTGAACAGCCTGTTGCCGGCTGTTGCCCAGATGCCGCTCTCGTCCTTTTTCTGCACTATGCTGCGTTCAAACGGTTGCGTCTTCACAGGCGTTACCCGCCCAGTCGAGGGCATGTAGTGAGTCAGACCGACTCTTCCCTGCCAAATCCAGAAGCCTTTGCCGTCGGCCACCACGCGGTCGGCCAGCAGCGGAAAGCCCGTCAGTCCGGTCATGGCTGGCACCGTGTGACACTTGATTTGGTTGTTGTCGGTGGAAATGATAAAGGTGTGGGGAGTGAAACCTGCCACATAGATGTTGCCGTTGCGGTCTTCGGCCATGTGGTCGAGTATCTTGCTGCCCTGCGGAAGAAACGTTTCCACAGGCATGCCCACCAGAGTCTTGCCCTTGATGGTGTAAGCATAGAGATTGTCCATGGTGGTTGCCCACAGCAGCCCCTGGCTCCGGTCTATGCAAAGGTCTATTATCTGCTGCTTCCTTTCCGTTCCGAGGGAGGCTGGCTGGAGCGTTAACTGTCCCGAAGCGGTGTCGTAGTAGCCAATGCCCTGTCCCCATGTGCCTATCCAGAGACCGCCCCGTTCGTGCGCCTTGGCCATACAGACGGGAAAGGCTTCGGCGTTCCAATGCTTCTGGCGAAACTTGCAGCGGCCTGAACGGTAGTCCTGAGTGGAGAGCGCGCCCATGCCGCCGCCCCAATAAGCCGCCCACAGACTGTTTCCGTCGCTGTAAAACTGGCTGACAGGGTAGGGGCTTTTGCTTACTGACAGTATGTTTCCGCTGCCGGAGCAGCACGCCGTTTCCGACCGTGACGACACCCACACCCTCCCGTTGGCGTCTGCGTAGAGCGCATCCACGGGAGTGTCGGCGTAGCGTTTCACCGGTTGCGACAGCGAGTAGTCAGCCTTGTCTATGCAGTAAAGTCCCCGACGTGTGCCAAACCAAATCCTGTGCTGCCTGTCTTCGGCAATGCAGGTCACGTCGTTGCTGTTCACACTCCGCGGACGTATGGCATCGTCTCGCCACACGTCTATCTGGTAGCCGTTGTCACGGCAGATGCCGCCGCCGTTGGTGCCGTACCACATGTAGCCCTCGCTGTCTTGCAGGATGCAGTGGATGTTGGCCACAGGCAACTGAGCCTGTGTGGGCAGCTTGCTCACCACGTATTGCTGCGCCAGAAGCCCGTTTGCCACATTCCAAAGAAAAAGTACAAGCAACAGGGCGGATTTTCTCACTCTCGAAACTGTCATTCCTTAGTCTCCGTCAGAACCGTTTCATGCAGCCAAGCACCTGCTTGTGCCCATGATACGGTATTTTGTTTCTCACACAAAGGTAAGGAAAAAAGTTTTTGCACCAATGCTTCGGCTTACAAAAAAGACGGACACGCATACATTATTATTATATACAGGGCTGACGCATGCTTATGCGTGGGTTGTAAAAAAAACGGAAGTCTTCCGCTAAAACGCACAGATGCCGCACTTGCTGCAGGAAGAATAGTGTAGGAGACTGGTTGCTGACGCAGACTCTTCGAGGCAAGAAGTGAAAGGGGCGGTTGGAAGCCGTAGAAAAAAAAGAAGTATTTATGCCGCAAATGGAATTTTATTGCTAACTTTGCAGCCCGAAAGACTGTACATGTGGCCGTCGTAGGCTGCTCCGGCCGTTGAGGCCGCACTCTCTTTTGAAGAAAATCCGGACGGAATGGCTGGTTTAACGATATTGAACATTGATCTCAAGGGACTTGCCGACGACAACGGAACATTCAGTTTCAGTGTCGGCGACGACTACTTCAGTGCCTTGGACGCACAGGAGGTGAAGGGCGGAGACGTAGACGTGCGCGTGGAAGTGCACAGAACAGCCAACCGGTATTACAACTTGGACTTCCACATCAGTGGAACAGTCACCGTGCAATGCGACCGTTGTCTTGACGACATGCAGCAACCCGTGGAGGGTGAAGGGCACATCGTGGCCAAGTTGGGAGAAGAACACTCCGAAGAAGATGACCTCATCGTCGTTGCAGAAGACGATGGTACGTTCGACGCAACGTGGGTTGTCTATGAATTTATAGCATTGTCAGTACCCGTCAGACACGTGCATGCACCTGGAAAATGCAACCGTGACATGATAAAACTGCTCGAAGAGCACTCCGAAGCCCGAAGCTCCGAAGAGGGGGAAAGCAGCAAACCTATGGATCCGCGGTGGAGTGGATTGGAAGAATTAAGAAACAACATTAAAGATTAAAGCAAAATGGCACATCCTAAAAGAAGACAGTCTAAGACTCGTACACGTAAAAGAAGGACTCACGACAAGGCTGAAATGCCTACACTGGCAGTATGCCCCAACTGCGGAGCTTACTATATTTACCACACTGTATGTCCCACTTGCGGACAGTACAGAGGTAAGGTGGCTATCGTAAAGGAAGACACTGCAGCTGCTGAGTAAGTAATTATAGCAATGAAAAAAATCAACGCGGTAATCACCGGAATAGGCGGCTACGTCCCCGACTACGTCCTCAACAATCAGGAACTGTCGCGGATGGTTGACACCAACGACGAGTGGATTATGACGCGCGTGGGCATCAAGGAACGCCGAATCCTCACCGAAGAGGGACTTGGAACATCATACATGGCACGCAAGGCGGCCAAACAGTTGATCCAGAAAACAGACGTTGACCCCGACACCATCGACGCACTCATCGTAACCACATCGACGGCCGATTACCAATTTCCCTCTACGGCATCGGTAGTGCTCGGCAAACTCGGACTGAAGAACGCCTTCGCGTTCGACTTCTGGGCTGCCTGCTGCGGTTTCCTCTACACGCTCGATACGGCAGCCGCCATGATTCAGAGCGGACGCTACAAGAAAATCATCGTGATTGGAGCGGACAAGATGTCGTCGGTGGTGGACTACAAGGACAGAAGCACCTGCCCGCTCTTTGGCGACGGTGCTGCCGCTGTACTTCTGGAGGCCACCGAAGAGGAAAACATCGGCTTGATAGACTCCTATTTCCGCACAGACGGCAAGGGACTCCCGTTCCTTCACCTCAAGGCAGGAGGCTCCGTGTGCCCGCCGTCGCACTTCACCGTAGACCACAGGCTGCACTACCTCTATCAGGAGGGACGCACCGTGTTCCGCTATGCGGTGACCAACATGAGCGACGACTGCGCCCTCATTGCCGAACGCAACGGTCTGACCAAGGAAAACATCGCCTATGTGGTGCCCCATCAGGCCAACATGCGCATAATAGAGGCCGTGGCAAAACGCCTTGACCTTCCCATGGAGAACGTACTCGTGAACATTGAGCACTATGGAAACACCAGTGCCGCCACGATTCCGCTTGCCCTTTGGGACAACGAGAAGCTCCTCAAGAAGGGCGACAACATGATTTTCACAGCCTTCGGTGCCGGTTTCGTGCACGGAGCATCCTACTACAAGTGGGCTTACGACGGCGATACCGTTGTCCAGGCGAAGTAAGGTGTAGGGCTGAAACAGTCAATAAGAAACAGAGAGACATGTCTGGCATCATGCAAGTGGTGCAGATATGTCTCTTTGTTTTCGGACTCAGGGACTGAATCCCTCACTTTCCGCAAAAAGGCTTCCGTCAATATCCGGCGGAAGCCTTTTCCGTTTTCCCTTTTTTCCCGTTGGCCCGGTATTTATAATCCGCAAAACGAAGCGTTTCGCTTTTTCAGAACGAAGCGTATAATTTCTT
>CAVAQY010000069.1:0-14065 GCA_963590865.1 Bacteroidaceae bacterium
TGATCTGAAAATCGGTGCTTTCAAGCCTGAGTATGCGGGCAAGATGAACTATTACCTGTCTCTGCTCGACCGTCTTGAACGTGGTGCAGACGAGAACCGTTCCATTGGCATCATCCTCTGTGCGGAAAAAGACCGCGTGGAGGTGGAACTTGCCCTTGAAGATATGGGAAAGCCTATCGGGGTGGCGGATTATCAACTGATAGTGCCAAAAGATAAATTACAGAAAGTTCTTACTGACGAGATAAAGGCGTTTAGTGAGGAAAAAGAAAATAAAGATTTTTAATCCAGACAATATGGACATCCTACGAATAAACCAACATACATCCACGTTCAATGAAATTACGCATTTCATTGGGAGTGACAACGGCAAAGAGAAGGTTGAAGTGTGGTTCGCTCGCGAACTCCAGTCGGTTCTTGGCTATGCCCGATGGGAAAACTTTACCGTGGCAATAGGCAGAGCGGTAGAATCATGTAAATCACAGAATATCAATATTGATGACCATTTTCGTGAGGTCACGAAAATGGTCACACTTGGCAGTGGTTCCAAACGCGAGGTCAAGGATTACATGCTCACACGCTTCGCCTGTTATCTTATTGCCCAAAATGGCGATCCAAAGAAAGAGGAGATAGCTTTTGCGCAAGGATATTTTGCTTTGCAGACAAGACGTGCTGAACTCATAGCCGAGCATTTGCAGCAAATCTCCCGTCTGGAGACACGCGACAGACTGCGTACTTCGGAAAAGCAGTTGTCGCGCAACATTTATGAGCGTGGTGTTGACGACCGGGGATTCGGACGCATACGTTCAAAAGGCGATACAGCCTTGTTTGGCGGACACACCACAGAGGACATGAAACTTCGGCTTGGCATTAAGTCTACTCGCCCTTTGGCGGACTTCTTGCCCACACTGACTATTGCAGCCTAGAACCTCGCCACGGAAATGACAAACTACAATGTGGAACAGAAAGACCTTTATGGCGAGCGTAATATAACGGCTGAACATGTACAAAACAATGTCAGCGTCAGGCAAATGCTCGGACAACGTGGCATAAAACCCGAAAACCTTCCTCCAGCCGAGGATATCAAAAAGGTGGAGCGCAGAGTGGCAAGCAACGAGAAGAAAATTGAGAAGACTTCAAGCAAATTGCCTAAGAATATTGATTGATAACAAAGACTTGCTGACGAGATAAAGGCGTTTAGTGAGGAAAAGGAAAACAAAGATTGATTGAGCAAATGACAAAAGCAAATAATGAAATAAAGGAATTTCACCTCTTTGCAGGTATTGGGGGTGGTATCTATGGAGGAGAACTTCTTGGACACAAATGTTGTGCAGGAGTAGAAATTGATGAGTTTTGCAAGAAAATTCTCTTGCAGCGACAAGTAGATGGATGGATGCCTCAATTCCCCATATTTGACGATGTAACGAAAATTGACGGATCTAAATACAAGGGAACTTTTGATATACTATGTGGTGGATTCCCATGTCAAGCGTTTAGTTATGCTGCCCATGGAAATAACATTGAAGCGAAAAATCTATGGCCTTACATGTATGAATTTGTCAAACAATCAGAGGCTCCTATTGTATTTGGTGAAAACGTGACCATAGTTGCAATAGATAAAGCTAAAGAGGATTTGGAAGCCATCGGCTACCGTGTTGTTAGAAGCAGATTAGCCTGCATGGATTTGCATGCAGACCATAAAAGACCTCGCTTTTGGTTGTTAGCAGTTAAGGACGAGAAAGTTTTCAAAAAAGTTGCAGCACATGTCTGTAGTTTGCCCAAATTTAAAGCTGACTTTTGGTTGGACAATCCACACGAAATTGTTTATCCTGCACCTGTTCCTGTATTGGCTCCACAAAAAAGAGGCGTTGGGAATGCGCAAGCTCCAATTGCAGCAGCTATTGCATTTAGAATATTGGTTAATCGATTATTAAAAGGTAGACCAACGAGTGTAAATCCCACAGAAGAGGAGATTGATTCTGTATTTGTTAAACAGGAAACATGGATTCAAAACCAAAATCCGAATGATCCGATTTACATTCATACGCCAACAACAATGGGAAATTATCACTACAAATCAATGATGAAACATCCATCTTGTGCAAAGTATGTGCGTATCTTTGGTAAGCCAACAGCCCTTCATGCTGAATATTTAATGGGATTCCCTATCGGTGCATCATCTCCTTATCCTATGAACTTGAAAAATTATAAACAATGGATAGAAAAGGTATAGTACAGTTTCTGAAGTCTTTCGTAAAACAACAGAAGTCGGAAGTTAATTATGGTACTTATAGAGAAACAAACAGAGCCTCATTATTAAATGATGGGCTTGGTACTCGTGCAAATAGTGTTTGGAAACAAAGCCAGTTTGTTGTTGCATATAGGAATGAAGAGGAGGTTTCTGACAATTCTGAATCATACCTAAAGGGGTGGGCTGAATTAACCCGTGGAATTTTTGACCAATATCTTATATTGGAGTGTCCTAAATCCGTTTGGACAGCATATGACAAGAACGGAAATATGATAGATTTAGAGTCGCTGAAAAATGTACCACAGAAAGAAATTCAAAAGACTGTAATACCTCACAAGCATAATTGGGTTGTAGACAAGGATACAAATAAGTCTCTATGTTACCTCACCGCCCTCCGCACGAAGCCTTTCATGCTTCTTGCTGGCATCAGCGGCACAGGTAAGAGCCGCATTGTACGCAAATTAGCACAGGCAACAGTTACCGAGGATTTGCAAAGAGCATATGGATATAATAGCGAGAATTTTGCCAATGACCGATGGACACTGCATTCGCCAGCCAACTTTGAACTGATACAAGTGAAGCCCAACTGGCACAACTCTATGGATGTAATCGGTTATCTGTCGAACATTCCGAGTCCACACTATGTATTTACGCCATTCATAGAGTTTATCGTCAAGGCATGGCAGCATCCCGATGTGCCGTTTTTCCTGTGTCTTGACGAGATGAACCTTGCGCCTGTGGAGGAATACTTTGCAGAGTTTCTGAGCGCAATAGAGAGCCGCAGCTTTGAAGGCGGTGAATATGTTACCGACCCTATCATCAAACCATTTAACTCGTTTGGCACTGCCAAAGACGAGAAAGGCAATGAAATAAATGTTGGTGACTTGATGATAAATACGCTGTTCCCAAACTTCAAGGCAAGCGATACAGAAACGCTGACAGCAAAGGTTATCAGGCATTTTCGCACTAAAGGACTGACCCTGCCGAAGAACCTTATCGTGATTGGCACGGTGAACATGGACGAGACCACATTCTCATTCTCACGCAAGGTGCTCGACAGGGCCATGTCGGTGGAGATGAACGAAGTGGACTACGACACATTTTTGACCGACACCACAGACGATGACCTCAAAGCCATCGTAAAGGCATTTGAGGAAAATGATGATATTGATTTGAACACGTTGCTCGTTGACCGCCACATCGAAGCAAGGGAAATCATAAATGAGTTAGGCGAGGATGCGCTATTTGCGATTGACTATCTGAAACGTATCAATGCCTTGCTTGAAGGCACTCCGTTCAAGTTGGGCTATCGTGCAGCCAACGAAGCGTTGATTTATCTGCAATCAGCCAATGAGTTCGGTCAATCAGGCCGCATAGCCGCATTGGACAGCTTTACTTTGATGAAGATTCTCTCACGAATAGAGGGTGACGAGACAAAGCTGAAAATCACCAACTCAGAAGCCGACAAGGAACGCATTGCCAATGCTGGTGTAAATGTAGATAAAGCCAAGCTCTATGGCGACTTGAACATACTTACCGCTTTGAGAAACATCATCACGCAAATGTTAGGTGCTTCGAATAATGACGGAGCAGAGAGCAATGCTACCGAAGAAACGACAATAGAGAGTGACGAGAAAATAAGTTCCACTGAGGTGACAAATAAAGAATTGCAGTCTATCAAGAAGATTGACAGTATGCTCAGCCAACTTAAACGTGACCATTTCGTTTCCTATTGGAACTAACCATTATACAGCACAGCGCACATGGCAAGCGTATTCAACTTTGAAGTGACAAACGAAGACCTACTTATAAGGTTTTCCTGCCCTAACCATGAGCGGAGGATAGCTGAGACCATCCGCAATCTTTGTATCGACACTGCCAATCAAGGCAGTGCCGACAGATTATTGTGCCGTTACACATCGGAAACTCAGAATGTCAAGTTCTCTTTTGACGGAAACGTACAGGAGAGGAATGACATCCGTCATGAAGCCGTGTTCTTTGAGAACACTGAATATCCGCTGATAGTACGTGGCAGGGGAAAGGACTTGGAAGAATTGTCGCTTGCCATTAACGACCACCTGCGCACTGATGGCAAGGACAAAAGCACCATCATCAGCACTGGCGATGAACTGTATGGCTCATTGAACTTCCACAATCAAGTGGGCATGACCGACTTCCATATCACCTATAAGGTGAAAGGTGAGGAACAGACAAAGAATCTGAAGTTCATGACAGAGGTGTTGAGCTACAAACTTGACTACCGCTCCGACCTGAAGACTATCATCTCCGATATTGAGAACGAATATGCCATGCTGAGCACATCGTTCTTGAAAGACACCTATCTCAGTATGCGTCAAGGTTCGGGCGAAAGCAACCCTTTGATATGGTGGCAGATTTTCAAGTCGTGCTATGCCGACATCATGACGGCAGCACGGCAGATTATTGACCGTCCCAAACGGAGGTTGCGCCCCGTGGCAAAGTATGAGAGAGCTGAACATATGGCTTATGTGCCAAGAGAACTGGAGAACGAATATCAGATGCATAAGGACAATCCTGCCCATCTATACCGCACGGAAGAACTGATACTGAGCCATGATACGATAGAAAACCGTTTCTTGAAATATGCCATCCGTGAAATGACTCTTCGCTTTGCAGTGGTGAAAGAGCACATCATGACCGCCATGCACCTTGATGATCCCAAGCGCATAGACACCTCACTCGAAGATATGGAGAGTGAATTGCTGCGCCTTGGCAGCAATGCCTTTTTCCGTGGCGTGGGACAGTTCAAAGGTTTCTCACAAGACAACCTTGTGATGAAGCAAGCCCAGGGCTACAAAACAATAATGGAGAGATGGGTGGAACTGCAACAGGGCTATGAGTTGGAAGAAGGTATGCGAAAATTGGAGGTGAAAGACATCTGCGACCTCTATGAAATCTGGTGCTTCATCAAGGTGAAGAACATCGTGCAGGATGTAATGAAGGAATTGGGTAAGGATGCCATACCAATGGTCAACGGACGTGACATTACAAACGACTTCATTCCTCAGCTTGTGTATGGCGGCTCTGTAAGTTTTATCAACCATGACGGCATAGAACTGGCAAGTGTCTGCTATAATGCAGAAGTTCACAAGGGGATGCAATCATCAGCCATCAGTGGAACGAACACTATGACTACCGTGCAACGTCCAGATATTGTGCTGCGACTGAGCAAACTGGCAGAAGGCAACATGAAGTTCACCTATCTGTTTGATGCCAAATACCGTATAGCCGATACAGATGAAAACGGCAGCCGCTATGACAGTCGTTATGATGTTCCGCCAGCAGATGCCATTGACCAGATGCACCGCTACCGTGATGCCATATATTACACGGAGGAAGGGCGTGACCACGAACACTTGAAGAAAGAGATTATAGCTGGATATGTCCTCTTCCCTGGTCGCATTCCATTGGAGGCTCTTGAAAGTGGAGACTACTACTATCAACAGTCGAATCGCTTGATAGGTATCGGTGCATTTCCTTTGCGCCCCGACCAAGAAAGGCATGCTGGTGACGGAAGCATCATCATTGATGCAAACAGTTCGGAGCAAGCCTTGCGCCGACAGATACGACATTGGCTTGAAGATGATAACGGACGCGAACGGCTATTGGAAGAAAGCATACCTCAAAAAGGGTTGGAATACTCGGACGAACCGGTAAACAAGGGCACTTTCTACATAGCATCCGTAGATGGCCATGTAAATGTTGCCAAGGATTTAGTCGTAAATGGTCAAAGCAAAATATTCTTCTCAGGGTACAAGTCAATCCTTTCGGGGGTGGATTTCCAAAAGATAAAATACTTTGCCCCTGTTGACAATCATCAGGTAAAAGGCTATTATCAAGTACTCTCGGTGGAAGCAATGGATATGAGCGAAGTGCTGGCTAAAGAGAAAGGAGAAGCAAAAGGGCAAGCCAAAAACTATAAAGGGTATGACAAGCCTATCCGCATTTGCTTGAAGTTAGGCAAATATACTCAGCTATCCAATCCTTTTGTTTATGGACTTGACAGCAACGCATCAAAAGGAATTGCGATGACGAGGAAAGACTTTAAGGAGTATTGCAATATAACAAAAGTTTTGGATGCTCAATTCTGATTTCGGATAATGTAGCAATATAGAACCATTTATGGCAAGAAATAAAAGAAATAGACAAAAAGAGGACAAACAGAAGACATACATCATAAAGATGCCTGTTTACACAACTTCTATCATAGAGGAAGGAAAGGGGCTTTTGGGTGCTATGAATTATTCTGAATTAGTGGAAATGCTTAAAACCGCTATTAACACCTTGGCATAGTGATGATGTTGTTTGTTGTACATTCTTTTATCTGCCATATCCTTGCTTCTTGCGAGGTCGGCACAGGCGGTTAGCCATTATAGAACAACGATGCGCCCATGACAAATGATCCTCGTCTTTGTCTCTTCCCCAACCAGAAGTGGCACCGCCTCCACCACCGCCAGACTGGGCGGCAATGGTAGTGGCAGCATCAATGTATTCGGCAAAGAGAAGAATGGCTGTTTTCTGTACATCGCCAATCTTGGCAAACATATTGTCGGCATCAAGAGTGATATTCTTGTCAATGACCTGCCTCGGGTTCGTTTTGGTTCGCCTCGTTTCCTACGCTTGCGTTTAGGGAGTACGGCGCACTCGTACCCCCTAACCAAGAGCAAACTTAGCAGGTGCAATTTAGCTGAAGATGCATGAAAAAAAAGGGTGCTACAGCCAAAGCTACAGCACCCCCATTTCGTTAAGAACGGTTATGCAAATCGCCTATGCGTTTACCAAGTGACACTCATTCCAAGGTTTATGCTCGCATTGGAACTGAGAGGTATGGCCTCTTTGCTCATGCTGCCAAGCAGGTGGTCCATGCCGATGAAGAAGTTATAGCCCTTCGGATGGATATTGAGCACCCAACCCATGCTTGCCGTAAAGCTGTTTACCGCAAAGCTGACACCGCCGTCAATCCACGACAACGGCACCCAGTTGGCGCTGAGCCTTCCTTCCGTCCATGAGTAAGGACCGTTTATGCGTGTGGAGCTAAGGAGTCCGAATGTTATGGGACGATAAACCGGCAGATTGTATTCGCATCCCACGTTGATGGTGGCACCGATGCCTGTGGTGCGTCCGCCCTGGTCGCCGTCGTCAGTCAGATTGGCGAAGTCAGCCAGTTGGTCTCCGTATGTGTCGGCCTTGTCGTCGAATGTTTCTCCGCGCCCTTCCTTGACAGCCAAGTCGCGGAAGCCGTCGAACTCAAACGACTTCATGTGATTGGAAGCCTGCACATTGTTGCTCCAACTGATAAATCCGAGGTCGAGCACAGCGGCGTTTACCGTCCAGTCGTCATCGATCTTATAGACACCTCCCAGGTCGAACGCCAGACCGAAACCGCCGAGACCCGCTCCGTCCACGTTCATGTCGTTGACAGTCTCGTATGTGCCTTTGGACTCGTTTTTATATTCATGCTCCTTCGACTTGTAGGCAAAGCCTTTCAAAGACATGTTTGCCTTTGCGTCGCCGCTTATTGTCCACTTGTCGTTTGAGGCAAGGTCGGCTGTGACATTCTTGAACTCCACGTCGCCGCGGGCTACGCCGAAGAGCAGTTTCACCTTTGCGCCGACACGCAAGCGTTCGTCAATCTGGCGTGAATGGCCGAAAGCCAATTCCGCATAAGACTGCGCATTCATATTGATGTCGCCGATGTTGTAGGTGTTGTTGCCGATGTTCTTGGCAAAGGCGAACAGTTCGTATGGCAAGGACACGCCGAACGAAGTCTTGGAGTTGAGTTCCACAGTATTGTATCCGCCGAAAGCCTTGAAACCGGCCGAGAGGATTGTAAGCCCCACATTGCCCACTATGCGGTTGTTGCCTGTGCTGAAACCGTCAAGCGCATCGCCTACCGAAATGTCGGGATGCATGAATGTGGTCATCTTCTTGTCGCTGCCCTTTCCGTAGAGAGGATTGTCCATGACAACGTCCTCATAGCCGAAGTTGCCGTGGAGCGCCACGTTGACATTGCCAAGTGCCGGCACCGACACATAGTTCTGATCGTTGCCGAAAGCCGGATTCATTGTGTGGCGGAACTTGTAGTCGTTTGTATAGTACGCCGAGTTCAAGCCCTGCGCCATTGCCCCTCCGGCAACCAGAGCCATTGCCGCTACGGCACACACCTTATTATATATACTCTTCATATTGTGTTCTTTTTGTTGTGTAGTTCATTTTCAGTTGAAGTCGCCTATCACTTTGCCCTTGAGTTTTACCTGGATGCCGGTGAGTTTCAGAGTATGGTCGCGGGCGTTGAGCGTTTTGCCAGTCACACTCGGTTGTCCGTCTTTCGACGCAGCACCCGTTATGGTGAAGCGCAAACCGTCGAGCAGTTGCAGAGCATCATCCTCAAGCTGGGTTATCTTGATGCTTATGGACGTGGTGACAGGTGTGGTTCCGTCCTTAGAGGCATTGATGCCGTTGGGAATCTCCACCTTCAGCTTGGCGGCGGAGATTACCTTGCCGTTTTCGTCCACAGGTTCTGCCTTGATGTCAAGATAGACTGGCACACGGCTCTCCACATTGGCCGTCATCTCCACATACGAGTCGTCGGACAGTTCAATATCCTTTATATCTTTGTTCCAACCGTCAGTAGAGTCCTTATAGACTATCCTTGCATTCTCGGCAAAGGCCAGCGGAGCCTCAACGCTGTAGCTTGGAGCAACATTGTAGTGGGTTCCGAATTCAAATTCCGCCTCCTTTTCCAAGTCGGCACGCACCTCGGTATCAGTTATCTTTATTACGTCAGGTATTGTGCGGACTATATCCGACAGATTGGACACGGGATAATAAGTCCAATCGGGATCCTGAGCCTCCGGTATGGTTCGGCAAATGCATATGCGTGTGGTGTCGTCGGTTGTCTCACTCTTCTTATTGACATAAATATTCTGCAAATCCACCGATGCGGTCTGTCGTCCGTCCTTGATGGCCACAATCTTTCCATTCACCTTTGCACCCACTTCCATGTCGCTGGCCACCTTGAGCCTTATCTGTGGGTTGGCAAGGTCGATGCACACGTCACCGTCGCGCAGGAATTCGGGCACTCCAGACACATTTACCTCACCGAGATCCGTAAGGTCAATATCCGGGTCGAACTTGCCTGTTGCGCTCTCCACAACCATTTCGTCGATAGACATTGAGGAGTGGATGGCGAATGACGATACCGTAGGCACGCCCGTAAGCTCGGACTCCAGAGACATAGCCAGCTTGCCGACAATATTGATATTGCCGTTGCCGTCCAAGGTCAGTTTTCCGTACTTCGTGTCATAGTTTCCGAAATCAAGTCCGGCCACCACCATCTCCAGTTCCAACGGCTCTGATGTAGGCACATCGCTCAGCGTCACGCATCCCTTTTCAACGGAGCAGCTACCCGAACCCTTCAAGTTTACCGACTTCAGTTTGAGGTAGCCCGGCATATTCAGCGTCAACTTTATTGTAGGCATACATGCCGCCATTGCGCTGGGAAACTCGAGCTTGAACGCCATCTTCGTGTCTGCCACAGAGGCCGAACTCAAACTTTTCACCTCAGAAGAGTTGCCGTTGAATTCAAACCTCATCACGTCTTGCTCCGGCACGTTGACCTTTTGTCCCGATGCTGCGCGCATCGTTGTGTGCAGCTTTGCGCCTGACGTAGGATTGAACTCATAGTCCAACGCCTCCGACATGGGTTCGAGCCGCACCTTTTCCACATAAGGCTTGGCCGCATCTACACTTGTCTCGGCCAACCGGAACACATAGTTGCTGTCGGCATCGAGCACAACGCTGCCGTCGTCTTCCAAATCGAGCACGTCTGCCAGTTTGATAATGCCGGTGGAACTGTTCGGGAGGGTAAGTCCATCACCTCCGAACCCCATGGTCATGTCGACTTTGTTCAAGTCGTAATCATTGTTTGTGCAACTGCCCAACGCCAACATTCCGACAACTAATGTCGCTGGCAGCAGCCCTTTTCTGTAAAAACTGATTCTCATAGAACACTATTTTTAAATTTTAATTAATATTCATCTTGCATTGCGGGACGAACGGAACAATTGCCATAATATAGCCCCTCCTATTGCAAAGTTATGGAAAAATTTGCCAATAAATGCGACGAATTACCACAAAAGATATAGACATTCTGTGTTTTAACTTAGGTTAACCTTTGCAAAGAATAGCCTCGAAGCGGCTTTGTCCTTCCATCGTACGTCCTTTGTTCTTCATCCTATCGCAAAGCGCATTATTGCGCACAGCGAAACAAGCCAAAAAGGCGGCACCCACACTCGGGTGCCGCCTTTTTGGCTATAAGGGCATGGGCTATGAGCCGCCGCCCTTTGTGAGTTTTATAGGGCGGTTCTGTAAATTACCGCCCTATAGTGATTTACTTAATCACGACCTTCTTGCCGTCGATTATGTACAGACCCTTGGTCAAGCCCTCGCGCGACTGACCGGCCTCGCGAACCTTCACACCGCTTACAGAATATACTGCTGCGTTGGAGTTCTTGCGCATAGAAGCGGCTGCGGCCTTGATGCCCGTGTCGGGACCTGCGTCAGCTACTTCAAGCTTGGTGGGCACGAAGTAGTAATCCTCACCGTCGAAGCCCAAGACGCCCTCCGCATAGAGCAAGCTGTCGGGAATGATAGTGATGTTGTTGGAATCTACAGGCAGCGCACCGAAGAGATCATACAACTGCAAAGAGTCTGTGCCCTGCACCATATAGATAGCAGAGATGCTGTAATAGCCATCCTCATCGGCCTCGCCCTTTTCTGTCTCAATTCTCATGTTCTTGAACGAAACGAAGCGGCTGCCGTTAGACTCAACCTGAACATCGGCAATGGTAGATTCCGTAGGTGTGGCTGTGCCTTCTTCATAAGAGAATATGCTGCTTGACACAGTATTCTCATCTGACATGATGCACATTCCACCATAGTTGCCTGCGTACATGACATAGATTGCACCGTTGAGAACAGTACCCTCTTTCAGTTCGAAATCATCTGCGACAAATGTGTCGAGCACATCGCCGAACTCAACAGCACCTGACTCGTCCTCAAGATAGGCAGTTGTACCAAAACGACCCTCCTTTACAACAGTTATCTGTGCGTCATTAAGCTTGAGCATGACAACGGAGTTCTCCTCAACATCGGCCAACGCTGCGATGTTTTCAACCTCAAGCACCTGCAAAGGAACTGCATTTTCGCCATAAGGATAGATTGTGGGCTTGCCGTCGTGGAGCACCACAACGCCCTTTACATACTCAATCGAGTCGGGAGCGGTAAAGTTTTCCGGCATTGCCCAGAATGCGTCGTAAACCTGTATAGTATCAGTACCCTGCGAGATGTAGAAGAGCGACCAGTCGTCCTCATCAGCCCACATCTTTGCCTTCTGCACCTCTACATACCTTGAGAGGTTTGACTTCTTCTGTGCTTCAGCAACGGTCACCAATACAGGCTCCACGTCAACTATGCCAGCCTCCATGTCAATAACAGACTGCTCTGTCTTTTCAGCAATGTCGAGAGTAGGAGTGCCGTCGGCGGCAGTATATGTGGCATAGATAGTACCGACAATCTTTGTCCCTGCAGACAAGCCTATGCCCATAAACATGCTGGCCATGTCGTTAGAAAGCTTCATAGCACCTGTGCTGTCCTGCACACAAACGAAATAGCCTGATCCTGTAAATGAGTTAACGGAGATTACAGCGTCGGTGGTCTTGATGGTCACTTCTGTTCCGTCTTCCAAATCCAGAAGGTCAGAGAACTTCTCGATGACAACCTCGGGGGCAACTGTCTTGGGTGAGTAAACCTCCACCTTTGTCAGCATATCCGAGAAGCGGTAGAGGGCAAAGGCTTCATCACCGGCAAGAACAGAAGTCTTGGTCCCGTTCTTTCCGTAGTTGTTTATATAGGTATAGACGGCCACTTGGTCAGCCGTACCGTTGGCCACGGAAACGTTGCCGCTGGTTATAGCGGCACTGGTGTTGTCCGTACCGTCAGCGTTCTGCTGATAGACGGGATACATGAAACCGAAGCCTGTGTAAAGCTTGGGTGTCTTGCCGTCTTTGTTGAACTCGATGTCAAGACCGGCGATTATGTCGGTGGAAGAAGCTGTCTCTGACGAGAAGTTGTAGTAGTACTCATCGGCAGTTACAGTATAATAGGCCGACCACTGCGAGCTGCTGCCTGGCAGAGAGCCGCCAGCGTTCTTCAACACCCAGTTGGAAGAAAGGTCATCGGCTGTCAAAGCGGTGAAGTCGATGGTCTTCATAAGCTCATACTCCTTGGTGTTGTCAATGGTAACGGTTGTTGACGTATAGCCGTCTGCACTTGCAGTCACGGTATATACGCCGGCTTCCGTAGCCTTTATTGTACCGTCGAAATCAACATCAGTCTCTGCAGTACCGTCAGCGGACGGAGCGAAGCTGTAAGACAGTTTGGCTGTCGGTCGGAGCAGCACGTCGCTGTTGTCGCAAACCACGCTGTATGTCTTTGCGAAGCCTTCACCCATTGTAGCGATAGAATAGGTGGGAGTGCCCAAAGAGAGTTCCTTTCCTGCTTCAATCTTAAACACCAAAGGTTCAGACTTCTCTTCCCCATTGGTGCTGACAACGTAGTATGTTGTCGTGTCGCTCACTGTGACCTCTGCAGTGTTGACCTTGTTGCCGTCGCTATCCGTGAAGTATGCGTAGTTGTCGCTACCGTCTGTGTTGTAAGCAAGGTTTGCGCCTGTGAACTTCACGGTGCGCTTAACGCCGTCAACGGCGGTATATACACCTGTTGGCTGCAGCACAACTATGCCAGGTGCATAGATTACTATCGAAGAAATGTAACCTGCACTCTTGCCGCCACAGAAACCAACTTGTCCGTCAGCGGTAAGTGTGGCATAATAGGTTTTTGAATCCTCACTCTTCTCATAGGTGAATGGGCCGTCAGGCTCACCGTCTGCATTCGTCAACGTCATCACGTTGGCTGCGTCTTGGGTGCAGTTGAAAGCCACGATATAGCCTTCCTTGCAATTCAGCACAGCACCAGAACGTGGGGCATTGTAAGAATACAGCCCACCCTTTGTAGAACGGATCCACCAACCCTTTGAGCCATACACTGCCTGAAGGGCCAAGTATCCAGAAAGGTCTTCTGGCGTTGCAACATCATAAATTTTTTGCTGTAATTTGTTCCCTGTTTCGTATGCAGTTCCCTGTTGCGAAGAGGCAAGTGTGATTTTGGTATCTTCCGAATAAGTATTTGTCGTAAAGTCCATTGTCTTGACAACAGTGTAAGCATTAAAATCCGGGTCTGCAGCCCACATGCTTTGCGAAAACAATGACGCTGCGAGCAGTCCCGCACCGGCAAGCATTGTCTTAAGTAAATTTACCTTCATGTAATTTTGATTTTGTAATTTGTTATGCGCTATGGTTCGTCTGCGCCTGTAATGTATAAATGTGTGTAAATCGCTGTTCATCCCCGCCGCGAACCTCTATTGTTTTCATCTTTCCCGTCTTAGGGGTAAAGCCGTCGGGGCTTTTCATGAGTAGTGTTTGACTGTTGTTTTCTTTGTGAATTGCTTTTATATTTCGTTTCAATTAGTTTTCTTACGCCATGATTAAGGGCGGCTTCATAACCGTCCCAATACATTTTGTTGGCCAAGTTACACAAAATATTACCATTTTATAGATTTCAGGCATTCTTTTTAATGTTTTTTAAGCGAAGCTGAACCAAGGGTAACCATTCAGCAATAGCAAATGGGCAAGTCTCATTCGCTATTGCTGAATGGTT
>CAVAQY010000070.1:0-13808 GCA_963590865.1 Bacteroidaceae bacterium
GAATCCCAGTCGAATTACCTCATTCCTCCTCCCCTCACTTTTTATAACTCGCTTTCGATGGCTAAGTACGGTGTTTACGGGTTGCAAACGCCATCTTTGGCATCCGCAAACTGGCAGTCAGGCACAAGAAGAGCGGTGCTTTGCCGGCAGGGAAAACACTTCCCGTTGTCAGCAAAGCACCGCATTATACTCCGCTTACCGCCGTGCCGCAGGGACACTTTCAATACACAACGGTTACGGCGAAGAGGCTAACCGTTGAGACGCTCCCCCACCTTTTCCATCAGCCATTGCCGCTGCTCGTCAATGGTCATGTGGCTGTTGTCAAGCTCAAGCGCATCATCGGCCTTGCGCAGGGGCGAGACCTCGCGGTGGGAATCAATATAGTCGCGCTGTTCAACATTCTTCAGTATTTCATCGAAGTCGGCCTTTTCTCCCTTGGCCTTAAGCTCCTCAAAGCGGCGGCGGGCACGCACATCGGCGCTGGCCGTGACAAACACCTTCAGTTCGGCATGAGGGAAAACCGTAGTGCCGATGTCCCTGCCGTCCATAACCACACCTCCGGTACGCCCCATGGCCTGCTGCTGCGCCACCAATGCGCTGCGCACGAAGGGCAAAGTCGCAATCTGGCTGACATGAGACGACACTTCCATGGTGCGTATCTCACGTTCCACATTCTCGCCATTAAGACAAGCATCGGGACGGCCTGTGGACTCGTTTGGGATAAAAGAGATGTTTACGCCACCCATCATGGTCTGCAGCTCGGACGACTTCACCGTTCCGTCGGCGTTGAAAAGGCCGTTGCGCATGGCAAACAGCGTCACACTACGGTACATTGCGCCCGTGTCAACATAAACATAGCCTAGTTCTCGAGCCAGGTCCTTGGCCATAGTACTCTTGCCACACGAGGAGAAACCGTCTATAGCTATCGTTATCTTCTTCATATTCTTCTGTTCCTTTGTTTTCTTGTATTTAAGGTTCTTGCTTCGCCGCTTTGCGCTTAAACGTCGCTTGCCGCTTTTCTGCACCCAAAACGTTGCGGATGCAAAAGTACACGAAAATCCCCAACAATGCAAATGACCGGGACAGTTCTACACTTGTCTGCAAAACGCCTTTTTTCGCGAAGAACTAAAAAAAACTGGAGAACTTGCGGCTTTTAAAAATAAAACCACTACCTTTGCAACCGCAATTGAGGAATGGTACCTTGGCCGAGCGGTTAGGTAACGGTCTGCAAAACCGTGTAGAGCAGTTCGACTCTGCTAGGTACCTCTGTAACAGGCAAGTCCAACACAGTTTTGGCTTGCCTGTTTTCCGTATGTACGCCTGTATTCAAGCCGCGCAACACCGTAGCACAAGCCACACAACGGCATCGTCGGCCAGCACTTAGTTGACACATTATGCATCCAAGACAAAACAGTCTTTTAATAATGTTCGTCCATTTCATCTATTTTTGTTACCTTTGCCTCTCGAAAAGACAGGAAACGTAACAAAACAAACCGATACAACGACAAAATGAGACAACCGACTGCCATATTGTTGCTGCACTGCCCCGACCAGCCGGGCATAATATCAGAAATAGTGAGGTTCATCACCGACAACCAAGGCAACATCGTCTATCTGGACCAATATGTGGACAGGCAGGACGGTATGTTCTTCATGCGCATAGAATGGGAGCTGGACAAATTCCTCATTCCGCGCGAGAAGATAAAGGAATATATAGACACTCTGTATGCCCAACGCTACAACATGACGTGCAGCCTTTACTTCAACGACGTGAAGCCGCGCATGGCCATATTCGTGAGCAAGATGAGCCACTGTCTGTACGACCTGCTGGCAAGGTACAAGGCCGGAGAGTGGGACGTGGAAATACCGTGCATAGTGAGCAATCATCCCGACATGAGGGAGGTGGCCGAGCAGTTTGGAATACCCTACCACGTGTGGTCGATAAACAAAGACCACTCAAACAAAGCCGAGGTGGAGGAAGCCGAAATGGAACTGCTACGCAAGGAGAAGGTGACATTCATCGTGCTGGCGCGCTACATGCAGATAATCAGCGACGAGATGATAAAGCAGTACCCCAACCACATAATAAATATCCACCACTCGTTTCTCCCTGCGTTTGTGGGCGCAAAGCCCTACCATCAGGCTTGGGAGAGGGGCGTGAAGATAATTGGGGCCACAAGCCACTACGTCACGGCGGAGCTTGATGCAGGTCCGATAATAGAGCAGGACGTGGTGAGAATAACCCACAAGGACACTCCGGAGAGCCTGGTGCTCAAAGGACGTGACCTTGAGAAGATAGTATTGTCGCGTGCGGTGACCAAGCACATTGAGCGCAAGATACTCACATACCATAACAAGACAATAATCTTCAACTAAAGGAAGAGTGCAATGGAGGTAGCGATAGTAAAATACAATGCTGGCAACATATACTCGGTGGTAAATGCGCTGAAGCGACTCGGCGTAAGTCCTGTGCTCACCGACGACGCAGAACGTTTGGCCAAGGCCGACCGCGTGTTGTTTCCGGGACAGGGCGAGGCGAGCCACACCATGGCAAGCCTGAAGGCAAAGAGGCTCGACGAGGTGATAAAAGGTCTGCGCCAGCCCGTGCTCGGCATCTGCATAGGCCAGCAGTTGCTCTGCCGCCATTCAGAAGAAGGCGACACCGACTGCATCGGAGTGTTTGACGCCGACGTGAAGCGGTTTGTACCCGAACGGCACGAGGACAAGGTGCCGGCAATGGGCTGGAACTCCATACACGACACGAAGTCGGAGCTGTTCAGCGGTTTTACGCCTGACAAGAACGAATACGTCTACTTCGTGCACAGCTACTATGTGCCTGTGTGCCAACACACCATTGCCACAGCTGACTACATACTGCCATACAGCGCCGCGCTGCACAAGGACAACTTCTACGCTACGCAGTTCCACCCAGAAAAGAGCGGCGGCGTGGGCGAAAAGATACTAAGGAATTTCTTGGAACTATGATAGAGCTTATACCAGCGATTGACATAATCGGAGGCAAGTGCGTCAGACTGTCGGAAGGCGACTATGCACGCAGCAAGGTGTATGCCGACAGCCCAGCCGCAATGGCCAAGCGGTTTGAGGCAATAGGCTTCAAGCGGCTGCACGTGGTTGACCTCGACGGAGCAAAGTCGAAGCACATAGTGAACGACGCAACGCTGCGCGAGATTACCGCAGGCACAAGCCTCACGGTGGACTTCGGCGGAGGAATAAAGACTGATGCCGACATCGACAAGGCTTTCAGCGCGGGAGCGGCCATGGTGACCATAGGCTCGGTGGCGGTGACAAACCCCGAACAGATGGACTCGTGGATTGACAAGTATGGAGCCGACAGGCTCATACTCGGAGCCGACATGCGCGACGGCAAGATTGCCATCAACGGATGGAAGGAAAAGTCGGAGGCCGACCTACTGCCTTTCCTCGCACGCTATGTGGAACGAGGAATAAACAACGTGCTGTGTACCGACATTTCAAAAGACGGCATGCTCGGCGGCACCGCCGTGGCTCTATATAAAAAGGTGATGCAAGCCTACCCCACCCTGCACCTCATAGCAAGCGGAGGGGTGTCGTGCAAGGAAGACATCGAGGAGTTACAGCGCGAAGGCATACCGGCGGTAGTGTTCGGCAAGGCCATATACGAAGGAAAAATAGACTTGAAGGAACTATGGGACTGGCAAAACGCATAATACCGTGTCTCGACGTGAAAGACGGCGAAACGGTAAAGGGAGTTAACTTCGTACAACTGCGCAAGGCCGGCAACCCGGTGGAGCTGGGCAAGGCTTACAGCGAGGCTGGTGCCGACGAACTGGTGTTTCTCGACATAACGGCCAGCCATGAGGGACGCAAGACATTCACCGACATGGTGACAAGAGTGGCGGCAGAGATAAACATTCCGTTCACCGTGGGCGGAGGCATAAACGAGCTGGCCGACGTGGAGCGGCTGCTCAACGCCGGTGCCGACAAGGTGAGCGTGAACAGCGCGGCACTACGGCAGCCTCAGCTCATCGACGAAATAACGGGCAGGTTCGGCAGTCAAGTGTGTGTGTGCGCCATCGACGCACGACTCGATGACGACGGCTGGCACTGCTACCTTAACGGAGGGCGCAAGCGCACCGAGCGCGGACTGCTCGAATGGGCAAAGGAAGCACAAGAGCGCGGCGCGGGCGAGATACTGTTTACCAGCATGAACCACGACGGAGTGAAGACGGGCTATGCCAACGAGGCTTTGGCCATGCTTGCCGACGAACTGTCAATACCCGTAATAGCAAGCGGCGGAGCAGGAACCATGCAACACTTCCGCGATGCATTCACCATTGGACACGCCGACGCAGCTCTGGCCGCAAGCGTATTCCACTTCGGCGAGATAGCCATACCGGAACTGAAAACTTACCTGCGCAGCGAAGGAGTAGACGTGAGAATTTAAAAGAGACCCAAAGACAAAAACAAAGAAACAAATACAGACATGGAAATAGACTTCGAAAAATCAAATGGGCTTGTCCCTGCCATCATACAAGATGCCGACACGCAGAAAGTGCTCATGCTCGGATACATGAACAAGGAGGCATACGAGAAGACGATGTCCACAAAACAGGTGACATTCTACAGCCGCTCGCGCAAATGCCTTTGGACAAAGGGCGAGACATCGGGCAATTTTCTTGACCTTGTGTCGATAAAGTGCGACTGCGACAACGACACGTTGCTTGTAGAAGTGCATCCGCACGGACCCACATGCCACACCGGCACCGACACCTGCTGGGGCGAGACCAACGAGGCCAATCCGCTGCTGTTCCTGACAGAACTGCAAGACTTCATCAACAAGCGCCACGAGGAAATGCCTGAAGGCAGCTACACCACATCTTTATTCAAGGATGGACTCAACAGAATGGCGCAAAAGGTTGGTGAAGAAGCTCTTGAGGCTGTGATTGAAGCCGTGAACGGCACTAACGAGCGTCTCGTGTATGAAGGAGCCGATATGCTCTACCACCTGATAGTGCTGCTCACATCGAAGGGCATGCGTATAGAAGAACTCGCCAAGGAGCTGCAAGTGCGCCACGACCCCAACTGGCACAAGCACTAAATCTCCACCATAAACTCCACTTACAGCCATGCTCATAGACTACAAAAAAGCCAAAATATCACAACAGGACGGCAAACTGGTATTGGACAACATCGACTTCCACGTTGACGAAGGTGAGTTCATATACATCATAGGGCGCGTAGGCTCCGGCAAGAGCACTCTATTGAAAACGATTTATCAGGAGATTGACATAGAAGAAGCTGAAACAGCCAGTGTTCTGGACACCAACATAATCGGACTGAAGCGCAAATATATTCCGGCATTGCGGCGTCAAATCGGAACGATATTTCAGGATTTCCAACTATTGAGCGACCGCACTGTTTACAAAAACCTGCACTTTGTGCTCAAGGCGACAGGATGGAAGAACAAGAATGACATAGACAAACGTATAGCGGAAGTACTGGCAGATGTTGGAATGGACGACAAGGCCGACAAAATGCCACACGAGTTGTCAGGTGGAGAGCAACAACGCATAGCGATTGCCCGTGCCATACTGAACAAACCTAAAATGATTGTGGCAGATGAACCAACAGGAAATCTCGATCCGGAAACAGCGGAAAACATCATCAAACTGCTGCGCGACATTTCCAAAACTGGCACTTCGGTCATAATGACCACTCACAACATACCACTGCTGGACAAATATCCAGGCATCGTTTACCGCTGCCATGACGGTCAATTGGAGGAAACGACCAATGACTTTAACAAATATTCTTTGGCTGACGATGAAACCAGCGAGACAGACAGTCCCGTAACGCCGCAAGAAGAGCAAAACTACGGTGCAAGAGAAGACCTTTCTGTCTGAAAGAACATACCAGAAACGACAACACGAAAAAACAGACATACTATGAAAGTAATGAAATTCGGAGGGACATCCGTAGGCACACCTGCACGGATGAAAGACGTGACCAAACTGGTTACCTCGTCAGGAGAACCCGTTTTTGTGGTTCTTTCGGCCATGTCCGGCACGACCAACTCACTCGTGGAAATATCCGACTACCTATACAAAAAGAACCCCGATGGTGCAAATGAGGTGATAAACAAGCTCGAAAGCAAGTACATCGGACACACAAACGAGCTGTACTCCACAGAAGAATGGCGCAAGAAAACACAGGATTTCCTCCGCGAAGAATTTGCGTACCTACGCACTTTCACCAAAGAACTCTTTACGAGTTTTGAGGAGAAGAGCATAGTTGCACAAGGAGAGATAATGAGCACCAACATGGTGGTCAACTATATGAAGGAGCAGGGCATCAAGGCCACACTGCTGTCTGCACTCGATTTCATGCGGACTGACAAGAACGGCGAACCAGACCCGACATACATCAGAAACGAACTGACAACCATACTGAAAGAGAATGAAGGTTGCCAAGTTTACGTTACACAGGGTTTCATCTGCCGCAACGCCTATGGCGAGATAGACAATCTGCAACGTGGAGGCAGCGACTACACAGCATCGCTCATCGGAGCGGCCATCAATGCAGAGGAAATACAGATTTGGACCGACATTGACGGTATGCACAACAACGACCCACGTGTGGTTGACAAGACGCAACCTGTACACCAGCTGCACTTCGAGGAAGCTGCCGAGCTTGCCTACTTCGGTGCCAAGATACTGCATCCCACATGTATTCAGCCGGCAAAGTATGCAGGAATACCTGTAAGACTGCTCAACACGATGGAACCGGAGGCCGAGGGAACGACCATAAGCAATGCTACAGAGCGCGGAAAGATAAAGGCAGTGGCTGCAAAAGACAACATCACGGCCATAAAGATAAAGAGCAGCAGGATGCTCCTCGCCACAGGATTTCTGCGCAAGGTATTCGAGATATTCGAGAGCTACCAGACTTCCATTGACATGGTTTGCACATCTGAGGTAGGAGTGTCAATGAGCATTGACAACAGTTCGCACCTTGACGAGATTGTGGCGGAACTGAAAAAGTACGGAACCGTCACAGTAGACAACGACATGTGCATAATCTGTGTCGTCGGCGACCTTGACTGGAACAACGTTGGCTTTGAAACACTCGCATCGGAAGCCATGAAAGACATTCCTGTCAGGATGATTTCATACGGTGGTTCAAACTACAACATCTCGTTTCTCATAAATAAGGACGACAAGAAGAGAGCTTTGCAAAGTCTTAGCGACACACTTTTCAATCAATAGACCGCCCTCCTGCTTATGGGCAAGTCACGGTCAGGACTTGCCCAACCGTATTTTCCGTCACGGACATATGGCAAGCATAAAACGAACAACAACTATCACAAAAACAAGAAACGCCATGAAAGGGATTTTTCCTGTTGACCAATTTCAGTCAATACAGACCCCATTCTACTATTATGACACAGAATTGCTCCGCACGACCCTGCGCGCAATCAATGCCGAAACAGCCAAACACGAAGGCTTTAATGTGCACTATGCAATAAAAGCAAACGCCAACAAGAAAATACTGCGGACAATCCGTGAGGCCGGACTCGGTGCAGACTGCGTAAGCGGAGGCGAGATTGAGGCTGCGCTCAGCACTGGCTTTTCTCCGTCGGGCATCGTCTTTGCCGGCGTAGGTAAGGCAGACTGGGAAATCAACCTCGCCCTTGACAACGACATTGCATGCTTCAACGTAGAAAGTGCAGCCGAGTTGGCCGTGATAAACGAGTTGGCCGCAAAGAAAGGCAAGACGGCAAGGGTGGCCTTGCGTATTAATCCCAACATAGGGGCGCACACTCACGCCAACATTACCACAGGACTTGCTGAAAACAAATTCGGCATAGCCATGCGTGACATGGAGACTTTGATAGACGAAATCAGCCGGATGGACAACGTTGAACTCAAAGGACTGCACTTCCACATTGGTTCACAAATACTCGACATGACCGATTTTGAAGCTTTGTGCAACAGAATAAACGAGCTACAGAACCGTTTGGACAGCCAGCGCATACGGATTGAAAGCATAAATGTAGGCGGCGGGCTTGGGATAGACTACGAACACCCGAACAGGATGCCCGTGCCAGACTTCAAATCCTACTTCGACACCTATGCGAAGCACCTGTGCCTGCGCCCTGGACAGCAGCTTCACTTCGAACTTGGCAGGGCAGTTGTAGGCCAGTGTGGCTCTTTAATCACACGTACATTGTATGTTAAGCAGGGCGAAACCAAGAAATTCGCCATCGTGGATGCCGGAATGACCGATCTGATAAGGCCTGCCTTGTATCAAGCTTACCACAAAATAGAAAACATCTCAAGCGACAAGCCAACGGAAAACTACGATGTGGTGGGGCCGATATGCGAGTCGAGCGACGTGTTTGCCAAACATGTCGCACTCAACGCCACCTCACGCGGCGACCTGATAGCCATCCGTTCGGCCGGAGCCTACGGTGAGATAATGGCCTCACAGTACAACTGCCGTCGGATGCCCACTGGCTACACGAGCGACGAGATGGGGTTCAGTGGATACAGATAGGCTCCAGAAGCTACAAAGAGCCGTCCCGACACTAACCTCTCGGCACGGCTTTGCGGTCTCCCCTGAAATTTTTCAATCACAACCCTGCCGACGAAAACCGACCTAATATGCAAACGGCATGATCAAAGTACTGCATTTCTTCCCGAAAGACAACAGAATGGTTGCACAGTATGTGGAAACGCTGTGCAATGCAATGGGGAGCTATGCAGACACCCATACCTCCTGCGAACTCAATGATTTCATCAATAAGCTGTGCGACAAGCGTCCCGACATAGTGCATCTGCACGGATGCTGGCGCACGGCCAACTGGGTAGCGGCGCACAAGGCCACAGCCCATGGGGCACGCATTGTGCTTTCGCCTCACGGAGGGCTGGAGCCTTGGGTAATCAAGCAGAACTATTGGAGCAGGAAACTGCCACAAATGGCACTGTACCAACGACGTATAGTTGAGCAAGCAGCGGCGGTAATCGTAATGGGACGCATGGAGCGACAATGTCTGGAACGGCTGAATTTCACACAGCGCGTGGAGACTATCCAGAACTCTCTCATCACCGTCGCTCTGACAGACGAGCAGATGGCAGCTGCAGTCCATGCTGTCTACCGCAAGGTTCTGGACAGTAAGGTTTGGCCGTTGATGGAAGAAAACACAAAGGTGGCAGCAAAAACGCTCGTGAAGGCTGGGATTACGGGCGATTCACGCTGGATTGACAACGACGGAGCTGTTGCCGTACATGGTCTGACAAACGATGAGCGACGCAAAATAGTGCTTTACGCATATCAGGAAGGCATTTCAAGCACTGTAAACCATGGTTTTGCCGCAATGGAAACTCCCTTGCCCGACGTTGACCCGGCCACCGTGCCACAGTATACGTATGTCACAGACAACAAGAGCAGCATCATACCACAAGAAGATGGGGATATCAATGCAAAGACTGTGGCCGCACTGAGAAATGCGCACAGACTCGACCAGGCCGGCAAACTCACGATAAAGCACATCGTAGAGCTTGATATGCTCCTGCGCAGTGGAGAGATTGACGAAACCAACTTGGCAGAAACACTGCACGAAAAGCATCTACTGCCGTTTGCTAACAGGATTATGGCCGTAATGAACCGCATCACCGGATTTGACGAAGGAATGATGCCCGTTGACATGAACGACGGACGCGGTGCAAAAAGCATAATAAAACGAATAACCAAAAGTCTTGAAATATGACGTCAAAGACCTTTTCCGACCAAAAGACAAACCTGCATTACCTTGAGTTATTGTCACATTCGTTTCCGACAATAGCCGATGCAAGCACGGAAATAATAAATCTGGAGGCCATACTCAACCTCCCCAAAGGCACAGAGCACTTCCTTGCCGACCTTCACGGTGAGAGCGAGGCATTCCAACATGTGCTGAAAAACGCTTCGGGAAACATAAAACGCAAGGTCAACGAACTGTTTGGCAACAGCATGCGTGAGTCAGAGAAGAAGGAACTCTGCACCTTGATATACTATCCCGAGCAGAAGTTGGAGCTTGTCAAGGCTTCCGAACCAGAACTGGACGACTGGTACCACATCACCATACACCAGCTCGTGAGAATTTGCCGTGATGTAAGCAGCAAATACACGCGTTCAAAAGTGCGCAAATCCTTGCCGTCAGACTTCAGCTATATCATAGAAGAACTGCTTCACGAGCGTGATGACGACACCGACAAGGCTGCCTATGTCAATGTGATTGTGGACACCATCATTACAACAGGCCGTGCCGACGACTTCATAGCTGCACTCTGCAACGTGATACAGCGGCTTGCCATCGACCAACTGCACATACTCGGCGACATATACGACCGTGGTCCTGGTGCCCACAAGATTATGGACACTATGATGGAGTATCACAAATGGGACATACAATGGGGCAACCACGACATTCTATGGATGGGAGCATGCGCCGGAAACGATGCCTGTATCTGCAATGTGCTACGTCTGTCGCTGCGCTACGCCAACTTGAGCACGCTCGAAGAAGGATACGGCATCAACCTCGTGCCACTTGCCACGTTTGCAATGGACACTTACGCCGATGACCCGTGCACCGAATTCATGCCGAAGATGCTGAAAGACTCCACTCTTGACGACAAGACCAAACGGCTGATAGCCATGATGCACAAGGCTGTCACCGTATTGCAGTTCAAAGTGGAAGCCCGACTGTTCAGGAAGCACACGTCATGGGGCATGAAAAACAGGTGTCTGTTGGACTGCGTTGACTATAAGAGCGGCACCTGCATCCTGACCGACAAGGAGGGTAAGGAGCATAAATACGAGATGCTGAGCAACAACTTCCCGACCATAGCCCCAACAGACCCCAACAGACTAACGCCCGAAGAAGAGCAGCTTATGGACAGGCTGCACCACTCGTTCACCGTATGCGAGAAGCTGCGCCGCCACATACGCACACTTCTGAGCCACGGTTGCATGTATGCAATATACAACAGCAACCTGCTTTTCCACGCATCCATACCACTGAACGATGACGGTTCGCTCAAGGATGTGGAACTTGCGCCGAACCAGAGATTCTGCGGCAAGGAGCTTATGAACCAGACGGGATTGCTCATACGCTCGGCCTTCACCGACGACACGCCTTGCGACGAGAAGCAATATGCCATTGACTACTTCCTTTACCTGTGGTGTGGCAAGGACAGCCCGCTGTTCGACAAGTCGAAAATGGCTACATTCGAGCGTTATTTCCTGTCAGACAAGGAGACATATGCCGAGGAAAAGGGCAACTACTTCAAGCTCCGCGACTCTGAAGAGGTGTGCGACAGGATACTCGATGCCTTCGGTGTGACGGGCAACAACCGCCACATAATCAATGGGCACGTCCCCGTGCATGCCGGAAGCGGCGAAAACCCGATAAAAGCCAACGGCAAACTGATGGTGATTGACGGTGGTTTCAGCGAAGCCTACCACAAGGAGACGGGCATAGCCGGCTACACACTCGTGTATCACAGCCGCGGCTTCCAGCTTGTGCAGCACGAACCGTTCACCAGTACAGCCGATGCCATACAGCGTGGCACCGACATCAAGAGCACATTCCAGATAGTGGAGATGTCCAAACACCGTATGCTCGTGGCCGACACCGACAAGGGTGAGGAGCTGCGCGCACAAATTGTAGACCTCAAAGAGTTGCTCCACGCATACCGCCACGGCAACATAAAGGAGATAACGTCAAGGCAATGACATCTCTGCCCCACTCTACACTCCGTACACAGAGAGACCAAAAGCTCCGTGTGCGGAGGTATTTTTTTGCAAAATACAAACAGTGCCATGCAATATTTTGCTAATTATGTTGTTATATCTATAATAGATTTTAAATGATGGATCAGGAGATATTCTATATATTAGGCTCATTTCTTGTCAGTTTCGGTTGTGGTTTCTTGTTGATACCGCAGATAGTTTCTTTCTGCAAGAAGCGCAACCTCTATGACTTGCCCAACGTACGCAAGGTTCACAAGTGCGGGATTCCGAGACTTGGCGGAATATGCTTCATACCAAGCATGCTGCTGGCCTTTCTGATAGCGATATCAGTGTTCAACAACATTTCTGACGACAGACAAATAACATTCAGCCTCTGGTCGCTTATATTCTTCATCGGCATTGCGCTGATATACAGTGTGGGTATGCTTGACGACCTCATCGGACTTAGCCCGAAGACAAAGTTCATAGTGCAACTGGTGGCCGCGTCGCTGCTGCCTTGGTCCATGCTCTACATAAACAACTTCTACGGTTTCCTTGGCATCCACGCCATTCCCTATTGGGCTGGATCCCTGCTTACGGTGCTTGCCATCGTTTTCATTGACAACGCCATTAATTTGATTGACGGAATAGACGGCCTTTCCTCAGGACTCGCCGTGCTGGCTCTGGGAGGTTTTCTCGTGTGCTTCTACAACGAGAACATATGGCTCTATTGCATACCCATTGCCGGAATGATGGGAGTTTTGCTGTCATTCATGTATTACAATTTGTTTTCAAAAGCCGACAAGAACAAGATTTTCATGGGCGATTCGGGTAGCCTCTCCGTTGGATTTATCCTCGGCTTTCTGTTCGTCAAACTTTCCATGGACACCCCTAAGGCCATTTTTCCAGGCAACATTCGTCTGCTACTGGCCTATACATTCCTGATAGTGCCTTGTTTTGACGTAATAAGAGTGGTGCTTGTGCGCCTTGTCCACCGCAAACCGATATTTGCAGCAGACAAAAACCACATCCACCACAAACTCTTGCGCACGGGAATGGGACAACGCCAAGCACTCTTGACAATACTTTCCTTGGCAGTATTGTTCATAGTAATCAACTGCACGCTCTCCTCTTGCCTAAGTATCAGCACCATTGTTTTGGTGGATATTGTGGTATGGACGGCAGCGCAACAGACCATAAACCATTACATTCACAAAAACGGCAAGGAGGTATACAACCGTGCGGAATAGGACTGCGCTTCATGTAAAAAGGGCGATAGACCTGTGCGGTTCCGCCTGTGGGTTGGCTTTGCTGTCTCCCGTTCTTTTGGCCATATACATCGGTTTGAAGATTTCCTCAAAAGGTCCCGCCATATTCAGTCAGGAGCGTATAGGTCTTGGCGGCAAACCATTCAGAATATACAAGTTTCGCACAATGGTGGTCAACACAGAGGAAGACGGTATTCCGCAGCTTGCCGAAGCCAACGACGAGCGGCTTACCCGTTTCGGAAAATTCCTCCGCGAGCACCATCTTGACGAACTGCCGCAGCTCTGGAACGTACTGCGCGGCGACATGTCGTTTGTAGGTTACAGACCGGAACGTCAGTTTTTCATTGAAAAGATCATGGAACTCCGTCCCGACTATGCCGAACTTTACAGCATACGGCCCGGAACCACGTCTATGGCCACGCTATACAATGGCTATACCAACACAATGGACAAGATGATACGTCGCCTCGACATGGATTTGGAATACCTGCACAACCAGTCGTTGTGGCTTGACTGCAAGATTATGGTCAAGACTTTCACAAGCATCGCTTTCGGCAGAAAGTTCTAACCTGTGCATTCACAGGCAAAAAAAATGTTTAGTGACTCATGCGCTCAGAGTGCGTATCTCAGCAAAACAGCACATCATGAAGGTCTGTCAAACTTCAATAGAAATGGGTGACTTGACAACCACAAGTCAGCGACTTGACAAATTCCTGTATTCCGTCGGGTTCACACCAAGATTGTGCAAGACGTAGCGGCTGAAATAAG
>CAVAQY010000071.1:0-13001 GCA_963590865.1 Bacteroidaceae bacterium
ACGTTGATGCTGTCGCCCGGCCGGAGCGCGAGGATACGCGCCACCCTTGCCGTGATGGATATGCGTCCATTGCGGCAGAATGTGATGTCGGGGCGTCGTGTACGTTCCAGAAGTTTTATCATGCTGCAAAGATATAGGGTTGTGGGATTGTTGATGTTTTAAGTTTAGAAGAGTGATGTTCAGCCCGTCATGTGATGACGAGCTGAACATGGAAGTGGAACTCGCGGCAGAGCCGCTGGATTTGCGGGTATTTCTCCGGTGGCTCCATATAGGGGAGGTATATTAAGTGTTCCTTGGTGTTGCACTGAATGCCTCTCCTGCGGAGTTTGTAGAGAAGATTGGCCCTGCGTTTGGGTTGGCGCATTGGAAGTTTCATTGTAATGCTGTTGGCTTTGCGGGTGTCGGTATGCAATCTCGTATATATCTATTCCTCCTCTTTTATGCCGAACGGCGCGCCGTCGGCAAAGGTAAACTCATTAAAATTGTCTATGAAATTACAATTTCTATTAACATTGCAGCAAATAGTGTATTTGCCATGCTCTTTATTCTTGTGTTTCACCCATCCAAAGGGCAGGTGTTTCTGCATTTCCTGCCAACACTCCTCTGCGTCCTTGAACGGGCGGTACTTCGGTTTGTCCTTGATGCGGTAGTCAAAGCTATACCATTCGAATGCTGGATTGTTTCTCAGGTACCATGAACGCTCTTCCTTGTATTTACACTCAATCTGCTCGCCGTCTGCATAGGCCAGCATCACCTCTGCCGCCTTGCGTGCTTCTTCTCTTGTCATAGTCGTTTTTTTTAGATTAAAAACTCAAATAATCCTTATAGAACTTGCTCGTTGCAATGACCATAGTGTCTATCCACTTGGGCTTTTCCCTCGGGAGCCTCGGCAACCCGTGGGCCAGAGCAAACAATATTCCTTTGACCACAAGGAGCGGGACGAATACAAGGACTATCAGCAGGACTTCCATCACTATTGCATGTATGCCTATCAGTATATTTTTCATGTCTTCTATATCTTTAAATTATCATCCATTTTACTTTCTAATAAGACAAAAGTCAGCCCAAAGGCTGATAAACTGTTTGCCGCAGTATGTGGCGAGAGCTTCGCTCTTCAAGCAAAGGCGAGACCCGAAAGCCGTAAACGCGCTCGAGGGGGCGTCATCCGAGCCCGCACAAACGAAGCCCGCATAGTCGCCTGAATAATCATCTGTCGGGAGAATAACACGCTTAGACTTCCATTCATCGTCTTTCTCTGACAGTTCTTCTTCAGTCCGTAACGTGAACCAAGGATACCAACGCCATTCGTTCTCTGTGAACTCAGGTTGCCACCCCTCATTCAGAGCTGCACAGATGATACGGAGCTTCATATATGTGAAAATGTCTCTGTTGTCATACATCCCTTCCGGAACATGGACGTTATGATAAGCGAGGACAAACGGGTGGTCTGTGCCCAACTCATGGCAAGCGTCCTCAAGGGTCTTCACACGTTCTGTAATCGGGCGATTTGCGGCTTTTTGAGCTTCTTTCAATTCGGGCAAGAGAGCGAGAAGAACTTTCTTCGTGTTCTCATCGGCGGCATTGAACGCAGCCTGAGCGTTTTCAAGTTTGATTTCCATATTGCTGTTGTTTTTTGATTGGGTTAATATTGGGTTGCTTGTAATTCCTTCAGGTCTTCGCCCGATACGGTCACCACTTCGGGATTGAGGCTGATGCCGTATTCCGCACCGCGGTTGTAGAGGTCGGGGTCGTTGAGCTTGTTGTATATTGCCCTGACACCCGTGCGCACGGCCGGGTCTTGGTCGAGCACCACGTCGGGCGCGTCCTTGGGGCAAAGCTGTTTGTCCAAGGCTTCCAAGGCGTGGTGCCAAGCCTTGAGCTGGCCTGTCATGCAGCCGGAGGCGAACGCGCCGCGGAGGCTTATGCCCGTGCGGCTCTTCTGGTCGGAGAATAGGGTGTCGAACTGGCGTATGGCAAACTGGAGCATGATGTGAGCCGTCCACATTCGTGCAAGCGTCTCGCTGTGTGGCGTGGAGTAGCGGTCCATCACCATCTTCACGGCGTAGTAGAGCCTGTCCATGTGGGGCTTCATCTCTTCGTCCACGCGGTCGGTGGTGTCAAGCCATAGCGTGTATTTGTCCCTGCCGTCGTCGGCCACCGTGCCCATGCGCCTGGATGCGTCCTGTAGCCTTATGCGCATCATGGTCTCGTAGCTGTGGATGTCCTTTTCGCACTTGGTTGCCCACTTGCGCGCCTCTTTGTTGCCGTGGAAGCCGTTGCGCCTCAGGGTGTCCATGGCGTCGAACACGGCCACGGAGGCCAGCTCGTTGGCCGCTGCGGCCACCACGTAGAAGCCTGCTTCTGTCAGCCTCATTTCCTGCTCTATCTGCGCCATCGTGAGCATAGGGGGGAACACCTTTATGCGGCCCTGTGGGCGGAAGCTGTGAGTATTGTCAGTTGTCTGTTTCATTGTCTGTTGTTGTCTGGTTTTCCTGTAGTGTCCATGCTTGCCATTCGGCGTTGCAGTTCGTAGTATTCCTTGTTTGCCTTGTCTCGTTCGGCTCTGGCCTGCCCGATGTTGAGGTAGGCGGTGAGCACCGATGCGAGCAGGATGATGCCCACGTAGGCGTAGGGATAGCGGTGGATGCTGTTGTCGAACATCCTTGCGAGTGCCCTGACCGTGAGGCGCAGCCCCTTGGCCAGCAGCCACGCTCCCTTGCGCAGCTGCGCCTTGGGGGTGAATGTGATTGTCTTCTCTGTCATGGTTCTTGCTTGGTTTTAAGTTTTTCGTACTGTTTAATCGCTTCTTCTATGCGCCTGTCCCTGCCCTTGAGGAATTTCTTCACCCAGTAGGGCGGCAGCTTGTTGATGGGCGTGAAGGCCAGTTTGCGTGTCAGTCTTGCTTTCATGATTTTTTCGTTTTTTTTGGGTTCCTTGTTCTCGTTAGCGGCGGCTTTTTCCCATGAGGGGTATTACGTTGTAGGTTTTGAAGCGGTCGACGAGACGGCCGAAACCGTCATTGCGTTTGAACCGCTTCTGTAGTTCATTGTTGTCGAGGTTGGTGGTGAGGTGGGCAAACTTGCCGTACTGCGTCCAAATCTCGTTGCGAGCGTGCAGGAATTCATCGGTGAGGAGACCTGTATCCATTCCGAAGAAAGTGCGGTCTTGTATGCCGATGTCGTTGAGGCACACGTTTTGAGGGTTGCACTTGAAACCACGGCTCTCCTCCTCAAAGTAAGTGAAGCGGTCGAGGTTGTTGTGGATGGTGTAGTAGTTGACCATCTGCGTAACCGACAAGTTCCAAAAGAACCGAGGGTTGTTTGTGCGGAACAGATACTCGCTGAAGATTTGCATGAGCAGCGTCTTGCCCACACCCACACCGCCCTGCAAGAGGAGACTTTTGTGCAGCTTGTAGCCACGATTGGGGAACACCTCTTCTGCCAGGGGGCAGTTGTTGAAGTAGTAGAGCAGGAAACGCAGGACATCACGGTTGTTGTCGTCAACGATGAACTTGCGCCTTTGCGGAGCAAGCACCACGTTGTTGGCAATGTGCATGACAAACGCGCTGTGTGCCGAATACACATCGGGGTCGGCAAGGTTGTAGGACTGTTTGCGAGTCTTGTCGGCATCCTCACGACAGCGCAGTGCGGCATCATGGAGCGACAGCCATGTCAGGGAACTCTTTCGCTCGTTGCGGCACGCCTGCAGTATGCACGCGTCCCATTCGGCATTGCCGGTAGGCCGCTTGCCGAAGCGGGCGAGTTCGGTGATGAGAGTTTGGGGATATGGTTTACTGTTCATAACTCTTGCATATTAAGTGTCCTGACCGCCGAAGCCACCGTTGAACTCATAGGAGGGCGGCGGCAGCTCGACATCGCTGTCATGCTCAACAGGCGGATAAGCCTTGCGCATCCAAGAGCAGAAATGCCGCTTTGCATCGTTGATGTCGGAATGGGACTTGCCCACATACTCACTCTTGCAATGGGTAAGGAAATCGGAGAGCCGCTTGGAGAGGTCGTCGGCACTGATGTGGAACTTCATGCAGACAGGCTCATTCCATGTGCGGTCAGAACGCATCTGCTCTATCTCCTGCTCAAATGACAGGGTGTGTTCGGGCTTTGGTGCAGGGGCTTCGCTCTTGGCAGACGAGGCAGTCTTGCGTTCTTTTGCAGGACGACCGCCAAGTTTGCCGTATTTGGCACTTTTCTTTCCGTTCTCATAGCGTGCAATGCTCGCATCAATATTGGGCTTGATGAGAATGAACACGCCGCAAGCGATGTCGGATAACCCTATAGGCTCTTTGCCGTTGAGTGCATACTCTACGAGCGCAGGATAGACCTCTGCCTGTACATCGGAGGGCATAAGGCTGATAGCCTCGAAGAAACTGCGATAGAAAACAAAACTGTCTCGTGTCATAATCAAACTTCTTTAATGCGGATGCCATGAACGTGGAGCATGAGTTTCCGCTTGATGATATACTCTTTTGTGCGAACGCCCTTTGTATCCTCGACAACGGTGCGGCCAGTGGCGCGGTCGGTATATACAAAGTCGGCTACGTAGCGGCAGGAGCGTTCGAGGAGGACGCGCGTTGTGCGCCCCTTGAAGTCGTTGCCACACTCGCCATACTGGGCAGGTATCAACTCGTAGGATACCTGCTCCCGCAGGTCGGAGATAAGTCCGGCACGCTCCATGAGGCGGAGCTGGGCAGCGCGGTAGTGTTCCTTTTTGGAGGCATGACCGCCAACACGCTGGTTGCCGTACTTATTCCGGCCTTGGAAAGCAAATGAAGAAAACTTAGCCATTGTCGCTTGTGTTAACCTTGTAGCGGAACACATCAATGATCTTCGTTTCGTCGAGCGTGACAATCTCGTAGTCCGTCATAGAACTTGCCATGTGGTCAACAACACAGAAGTGGGCATTGTTGATGTCGGAGGCACGGACGATGAGGTGAACCGCCTGTTTCTTCTCCTTGGCAGTTTTCTCGTCAAGGGTGATGCACATGATTTTGGCCTTGAACCACTTGTCGGCAGAGTCTGCATCGTTTTCTACTATCTCGGAATAGTTGGTGCGCTTGATAGTCACCACATCGAAGTCGCCCGAAATGTACGGCTCCATTTCCTTGGTGATGCGTCCCTCAGCCTCAGCGAAAGAGAGCGCGTCAATGAGGTACAACTCGGTTACTTTCTTGGTCGTTCCATTGTCCGCCGTCGTGTCGTAGCGGACACCACATTCATAGAGCATCATAGGGTAGCCTCCTTTCCGTCGTTGAGGTTCTTGACGAAGTCCTTGCTGATGCGGAACTTGACAGAGCGGTGTGAAGGGATGGCACATGGCTTGCCAGTCTTGAAGTTGCGTGCGGTGCGTATGGGTGCCTGGTAAGGCTGGAATGTGCCGAAGCCACGGATGATGACAGGTTCGCCCTTGGCGAGTGTTTCCTTGATGACACGGAGGATGCCGTCAACGGCTTGGAACGTAGTGGAGAGGTGGAGTTTCTCTGAAACGGCGACCTCCTTAGCCAATTCATTTTTTGTCATGATTGATTTTGGATTTTAATTTGTTTGTTAATTGGGTTATCATGTGAGCGCGGCACTTGCATTTCTGCATGGGCAGCGCATCGTAAATCTTCGCAGCCTCATTGAGGTAGGAAATGACCTTTTGCAGGTCGGTCTTGCAGATGTCAGTCATTGTCGTGCGGATTGAGGAAGAGACTTGCAAGTTCATCGAAGTACATTTCATCCTGTGGAATGTCGTCGTCGGTGGCCATTATCTGGTTGGCGATGGACTTCTTCTTGTGGATGATGGCGTAGAGCGTGCTGTCGATGGTGGAACGGCCAAGCAGATAGTAGCACGTGACATTGTCCTTTTGTCCGATACGGTGGGCACGGTCTTCGCACTGGCAGCAGTCGGCATAAGTCCAAGGGAATTCAACGAAAGCCACATTGGAGGAAGCCGTGAGCGTAAGCCCAACGCCAGCCGCCTTGATGGAACAGATGATGAGCTGCGCCTTACCCGACTGGAAGGCATCGACCGCTGCCTGTTTCATCATCATGGAGTCGCGCCCGGTGACGCTGACCGCCTTGGGAAAGGCCCGTTTTATCTCGTCGACAATCTCATGCAGGGAGCAGAAGAGGATGAGCGGTTTGCCGTTGGCAAGGAACGTGCGCGTGAAGTCGATAGCCTGCCTGACCTTGCCACGCGCGGAGAGGGAGCGGAGCGTCATGAACTTGACCAGAGCCTCCATGCGCATCTTGCGGCGGATGTCGATGTCGTCGCACTCGGTGTACTGCCGCAGATACTCGGCAAGGTCGTGCTCGGCAAGCATATACTCGTCGCGGTTGGAGATGTCGACGATGAGGTCGGTGCGCGTTTTGTCGGGCAGTTGGGTAAGCACCTTTGCCTTTTCGCGGCGTATCATGCAGCGCGAGTAGAGTTCGGCAGATAGGCGGTCGAGGTTGCGCGGAGCATCTTCTTCTTCCTTGCCTCGCCTCTCCTTGGTAATCTCGCCACCGCCATACTCGGCAAGGAATTTGGATCGTCCTCCGAACTCGGACAAGCGTCCCATGATGGAGAGCTGCGCGATGAGGTCGGCAGGGCGGTTGACGACGGGCGTACCCGAAAGCAGGATGCGGTACTCCTTGCCCTCGGCGATGCCACGGGCGAAGATGGTCTGCTGTGCGGACGGGTCTTTGACGCGGTGGCTCTCGTCGATGATGACGGAGCGGAACAGGTTGATGTCGGGCGTAAATACCACGTCTTTGAGACGGAAGCCGTTTCTGCTCTGCCCTCGCTTGCACTTGATGTCCCACACGAAGTACTTGCGCAGAGACTCGTAGTTGACGACGGCGACCTGCTGCATGCCCATGCGGAGCAGGTAGGGCCATGTGGTGAGGACGGAGTTGTCGAGCACGAGGGCGTGCTTGTCGGTGAACTTCTCGAACTCACGCTGCCAGTTGATTTTGAGCGAGGACGGGCAGATGACGAGGCAGGGGTAAGCGTCGGCGCAGTCCACGACACCGATACTTTGTAGCGTCTTGCCCAGCCCCGGCTCGTCGCCGATGAGGAAACGATGCCAGCGCAGCCCGGCAAGGATGCCTTCCTTCTGGTAGTCGTAGGGTTCGACACGCAGATGATGTTTCAGAGTTTCAGCCATACGCATTTATCTTGTGGGTTGGAAGCGTGATGTCGTAGCCACCCCGAAAGGCAGCTTTGCGCAGGTCGGAGCAGGAAAGCATACAATGGCGAGCCTCCTTTGAGCGAGCGGCCATGCCCGATGAAGAGCGCACCCCCCAACCATGCCACCGCATGTATATCCGTAAGAGCCAGAGAACACAGCGAAAGGACACATGCGTCTGAGGCGTTTGAGCAGCTGGATTTGTGCTGATTGTGATAATATCTTTGTCATAACTTTGTTCTGTTTACATGAGGTTGAAAGCCCAATATTGGAAAGCGAGTTCGTTGTACTTGTCGAAACCACGCTTGTAGGTATCATCGCCACGCTCGATGAACTTCTTGAAGATGCGGCAGTTCTTCTTGCTGATGGCGTAGATGAAGTCGCGGTCGGAACGGGCGATGTCCATGTACCATGCACGGGAGCGGTCCCAGTCGAAGAAGTCGAGGGCATTGTCGAATTCTGCCTGTGTGGAGGCGAAGGTGGTCTTGAGGTCGCCGCCGAAGCGGGCGGACGGAAGCCACCAGTCCCACTTGCAGCGTGTGTCGAGCGTGAAGCGGAAGCCGCCATTGTCGAAAGGCTGCGCCTTATTGACCATGAAACGTTGCGTCTCGGACGACTCCAGCACCTTGGCAAGGAACGGGTCGCGGCGAGCCTCGGCACGGAGCGCACGCTGCATTTCACGGGCGTGAAGGAACTCGTCCTCGGAGCATGGCTCGCCGTCGACGGTCATGTGGAGGAAGTCGACACGCGAAGGTTCGGTGATGATGGCATCGACGATGGAGCCAAAGCGGAACGCCGCCTCACGGTCGCCATACTGCATGTGAGGATGGAGGAGGTTCTTCAGTTCAGTAAGGTCAGAGTTGCTGACCTCACTGCGCTGATAGTATTCGTCGGGGTTGTTCATACTTCTTCTGCGTATTCGTCGTCGATTTCCCAACCTTCGCAGTCGTCGGCAATGTGTTGCCATGTGACGGGCCGCTTCTTCACGGTGCGCCCTGCTGCAAACTCGGTGGCTATCTCCTTTAGGATGGCGATGAGCTGTGCCGGTGTGCGGTTCTGGTCGGTGAAATTGGTGAGCCAGTCGGTGTCGGAGAAATCATCGTCGCAGCGGTAGGTGTAGCCCTCTTCGTCTTTCTCTACTTGGCCGGGCACGTAGTCGGTGGCCGATACTGCGGTGGTGCGTGTCATGTTGCATGAATAGCAGATGTCGCGGACGGCCTCGTCGGGGTCGCTCTGGTTCCATGGGGCGTGAGGGTCGTATTCCGCGCCAGCCGGGTAATATCCACTCATAGTCTTATTTTGCTTTGATTTCGTCGTCGTAGGTGACGGATGTTGAACTGATAAATTCGGGGTGGTCTTTGTCGTTGGCCAGTTTCTCGCAGAAGGTAATCTGCTTCTTGAACACCTTGACAAGGTCGTCGACAGGCTGGAACTGCCCTTCCTTTGACCACCACAGGGAGACGGCGGCAAGGACACCTTGCGCGTCGTGGAACACGAGACGCTTCTTGACGGAGGTCTTGGGCTGATAGCCAGCCGGGGTAACGACGGCCTGTCCGGCGAAGAGGTTGCCCACCTCGGATGCCTCCTGCTGCATCTTCTTCTTGGCAGCCTCTTCCTGCTCCTTGCGTTTGCGCTCTTCCTCAATGCGCTTGGGCTCGGCAGCCTCGCGCGCTTTCAGTTCGGCGGCCATGCGAGCCTTTTCCTCCTCGTCGGCTTTCTGCATGCGCTCCAGCTCGGCTTTCTTGGACGGCAGCACATCGGTGATGGTGTCGCGGTAGTCGCCCACCTCGAACTCGTACTGCTTCGCGAACTGCTCCATGAGCGTGCCCAGGATGGCTGTGCGAGTCTCGCGGAGTTTGTCCTGCACGTCTGATAGTTCGGCAGGGGCGGGAACATTGGAGGGCGTCTTCGTAGCCCAGTCTTCGGGCAGCTTTACGGGGAACTGCTTGATGGCGCGGCACTGATCCTCGTAGTTGTCAAGCGTTACGGCAGTGTTGAGTTCGGTGAGGCGGTTGATGGCATCGGCGGTGTAGGCGTTGAACGACCGCTTGAAGTCGTCTTCCACGTCGGCCTTGTAGCGGTTGAAAGCCTGCTCACGCTGTTGGCGCAGCATTTCCGCCCTGCGGCGGCGTTCCTCTTCCTCACGTTTCTGTGCGGCATAGGCATTGCGCGCCTGTTGTATCTGATAGGGAACGGAGTCGGTCTTGGTGGGGTCGACGGCATTCTCCATGCCTGTGAACTCGGAGCGTATCTGGTCGAAGATCTTCGTGATGGCCGAGCGGTTGGTGTTCATCTTCTTGACGGTGTTGCGTGCCTTGGAGATGTAGGTGGCGCACTGCATGTCGAGTTCGTCGTTCATGCCCTGCTCCTTGATTTGCGCGAGGAGGCGATGGCCGTAGTCGGTGCATTTCTGACAAGAGAGGGTGTTGCTCTGATAGACCTCGGGGGCGGTCTGCGCTATCATCTGCACGTTTTCACGTCGGACGATGGTCAATTCGGTGTTGGTTGCTTGTTCACTCATAGTTGTGTCTGTTAATGGTTAGAACGTGTCGTCCTCATCGCTTGCGGCAGGGTCGACGGTAACGCCAGCCGTGGTGACGGCGGCAGGGGCAAAGGACTGTTCGGACGGATTGACGACCTCGCCTGTTGTTGTATCTACCTGTTCGCCATCGGCAGTTACTCCGTAGATGTCGTCAGTGATTTCCTGCTCGTCAATCTGCTGCGACTCCAGTTGCGTGGCATGGCCGACACGTGCCTTGGGATAGGTCTTGAAAGCGTGCTTGATGCACTTGGCAACGAGGAAACCAGGGTCTATCTGTCCGCCCTGCGCGGTGTAGAGGGCGTTGGGCTTGCCCTGTTCCCACTGCTTGGTCTGATAGTTGAACTTGGCGTTCTGACGAGCGGAGTAGTTGGAGAGACGTGCCCAGTCCTCGGGCAGCATGACGGCATAGTCGGTAGAGCCATCGGCACGGGTGATCTTCATGTAGCAAGCCACGATGCGCCCGGACTGGTGAGGGAGGCGGCAGGTGTAGTTGACGAACTTCTGTCCGTTGCGTTCTCCGTACTCGAAGGTGTCTTCTTCATAGACGATGACGGGGTTGTCGGCATGGCGTATCTGGCCGCAGCGTGCGCGGAGCACAAGTTCGCCATAGCCGGAGACGGTGAGGACGCACTGCGTCTCGTAGCGGTTCTTCTTCTGCCCGCGCTCGTCGACGAAGGAGTCGATGGCGATGGAGCGTGCGAGGAGGTAGGCTTGCGCCTTGGTGCCGGGGTCGAGGGTGAGGCCGGAGATGGCCACGTCGAGGAACGAGGTGAAGAGGGAGAAATGGGTGCATTTCTTGCGCACGTCCTCTTTCTCGGCGAGGAGGCGATTGAAGTTGCGGGACTCACGCTCGTAGGCTGCTTCGCCCGACACGCCAGTGGACTGCGACCACATGGCATCGTAAATCTGAATGAACTTGTCGCGCACGTTGTCGTTGCGGACGATTTCGGTGGATTGCAACTCGTTGAGCTGCTGAACGGTAATTCCTATTTTACTCATAGTTTGTTGAATTTAGAATGTGATTGTTATTCATTGTTTTGAGCCGCAGGGCGGAGTTGAACCGCCTAATGCCTCAGCGCTTTTAATTCCGCTCGTGCCTATCCGATTAGCACGCTATCTGCGGCGGTTGGCTCTACAGGCCGGACGAGGGGATGGGGTTGTGTGTCATCCATTCCTCAAGGTCGCCTCGCCTGAAATAGGTGAGCTTGCCGCCCCTCGACTTGTAGTGCTTTATCTTGCGGTTGCGCACCAGCTCGTAGAGATAGCTGCGCTTGACGCCGAGGAACAGGCAGGCTTCAGCCGTGGTGTAGATGTCCTTGGAGGCGAGCAGGGTGGCATCGCGTATCTGGTCGAGCCGGTCGAGGATGTCGGCAGTGTCGGCCATTGGCTATTCCTCTGCGGTTAACTCGGTGAGTTCGGGTATCTCGCCTTTTCCCTGCCAGTGACGGAAAAGAATGCAGAAGGCTGCGAGGGCTGCGAGGCCGATGAGCTTTGAGCCTAAGAAGGCGGCGAGGAAGGGCAGGATGGCGAGGTCGTCGTGGGGCATGCCCACAAAGCCTATGACGGAGACGAAGCTGAGGAGGGTGAGCACCCAGTAGCGGTAGTTGGTGATGATTGCTTTCATAATCGTTGAGGTTTTTTAAAGTGGCGGACGCACCGAAACGTGAACGGAAACCCAAAAGTGTCGAAATCTTAATTTTCTGTGTTTGGCACGTCCGCCGGTATTTTGTAACTTTGGTATGTCGAAATTTTAATTTTTATTCTTATGGAAACTTTGGATTTGTTTTTGGGAGCGTTCCCGAATTCCGCCCATCCGCTTGACCGCAAGCGTTTCATCAAGTATGCCTTTGAAGCAGCAAGGGCTGAACAGACATTGGACGAAGAGGCTTTTCGCGATGCCGGTGTGACGGAGGAGAACATCAAGCGTTATCGCGAGGCTTATTCGTGGATAAGAGACATTCAGGCGATGCTTGACTCAGGAGAGCTCTGACTCTGCCGGAGACTATCATGGCGACTTCGCGCGTTGGATAGAGCGTGCCGAGCCGCCTCATTTCTTCCAGCTGCCCGAAAGAGGCCGCTCCGTGTCCGCCGTTCATGTCGCCCAACTGTGCCGGGAGACAGTCGCCCTCGCGGAGATACCATAGGTTTGCATTGGCGTATTTGAGAATTTCTTGTTCGGTCATTTCTTTTCTGTTTTAGGGATTGAACATGGAGGTGTGTTTGCGTGCTCGACATAGCGGTTTAGCAGGGTGCAGAAGCGGCCGTTGAGGGCGTTGTGCGACTGCTTGCAGGTGGCGCAGAACTGGTTGGTCATTTATTTTCTTGTGATGTCGTAGAACATGCCGCAGTCCACAAGCTCCAAGAAGAACTCGGGATCTGTGTGCTTGGAGTTCTCCCGCCATATGGCGGAGCGGACGACGGACTCCGAGCCGAGTTCCTGACGGGTGAAACGTACTGTCTCACCATGAGGGATTTGCCTTATCGTCGCAGGCACGCTGATTTTCTTTACGACCTTGACCTTTTTGAGGTGGTTTTCTTTGGTGTTAATCATAATTGACGTTATGGGTGGTTATTCCCGTTTCAAGCCACACAAGACCAAAACAGAACCATAGACAAATTGCAAAAGCATAATGCTGAGAATTATTGCTACAACAACACCAAATGCGCCGTGTCCTAAAAATGCTCTCCACAAAGAAACGATATTGCAAATCGGTAGAATGACACAAAGACCGGTAGATAAAGCAAAAGAGACTTTATTGTTCTTTACAATCCATGCAAATGGCATCATTGCAAATGTCTGTAATGAGGCTATAAGCCCTTCTATCAAGCCTCCTAAAACCAATATTGCAACCACCATCTTCCAAAACGACAATGACATGACCCAACTGAAAGGGTATGCTATTGCCAAATACATGATACCAGTATACAACGGAGTGTATACTATTGCCGATAAAATTTGTCCTAAATATTTCATTTGTTTGTAATTATTTGATTTTCATAAACTTTTTCACTCTTGGCTTGACAAAACTTATTATGAAGTATGTCAAAAAGCAGTTGAATATCATGATGAACGAGGGTACATCGTCCCATATAAACACTGCAATTGTGCTTAACAACGAAAGGCTTATGAATCCAATTACGCATAAAGCCAAGCCATACATTGCTTCTTTCATTTTCTCCCCTCCATTAAAATGTTAATCAACCTCTCTTTCTCAACCACAAGCGTTTCCAACGCTTTCACGCGCTCCTCCAGCACTTCTGCGGTAGGGGATGACACGCTGCTGTTGA
>CAVAQY010000072.1:0-13000 GCA_963590865.1 Bacteroidaceae bacterium
CTCGCATTACTTTTGATATGTCCGTAACTTGCTCTTTCATAGGTATAAAGGTACGGAAAATATCTGATATATGCAAGAAAATACAGCTCTTTCTTGCAACAAGTTACAATGAAAATACAACAAAAACTAAAAGGTTGGAATGGACTATTTGACTACCGCTGAATAGTTACTGGAGTTTTTCAAGATGTTAACATCTTATAAAAAACATACGTGCTAGGCATTTTTCCGCATGACCATGACTTTTATTACGCAAAAAAACAATACTTTTGCACCACTTTTATAAGGAAAGATGCTCGAGTGGTTTAAGAGGCACGCCTGGAAAGCGTGTAGCCGGCAAAACTGGCACGGGGGTTCGAATCCCCCTCTTTCCGCTGAAAGTTTTATGTAGGCGGTTTTTCAACGCTTTTCTTTCAAGTTTTCATTCCCTCTTATTAGTTCCGGATAGAAGGTATATTTCGTCTCAGTTGACTTTGCTGTTACTGACCATCTGTCAGAAGTCAGTAGGAAAGGGGGCAACGAAGTATGTGCATTGGCTCTTTCGTTAGAAAGAAAAGGCGGCGCCAACCGTCCGGTCGACACCGCCAAGGGTATGTACTCTAAATAATGCTTTCTCTCTAACAATCGTTTTTTTTGCGGTCTTAAAAACCGTTTTCCGCTGTGTTTGTGTTTCCTTACTTACTGACCTGTTGCAGCCGTATTGCTGCATACAGGGTTCTGCTTTCATCCTCTACAATCTTTCTACCTGTCGCTTTCGCGTGTCATCCTCAATCTTTTTACTTCCTTACCGCCCGGCTTCCATTTTTTTTCTTACCTATTGAGCTTTTCGCCATTTGCGGCCTTTCTGTCGTCTCAACTACTGACTGTCTACTGTCTCGTTATCCTCGTCTTTCTACCTTTATTGCCTATTGTCTTCTTACCTTTTACCTATTGTATATCTGTCTTTTTACCTGTTGTGTCTTCGACTAATCGCCTGTCTCAGGTCGTAGGGCTTTCGCCTCGCTTCGTCGCTTTTGACAGTGCAAATATACAACCACCTCATCGTTGCGCAATGCCTTTGCCGCCGTTTTTTGCTCTTTTGTAACCCGTTTTTGACCTAAATCAATATTTGTGGGCGCACACAGTACCCGTTTCAGCAGAAGTCATACCATGGAGGTCTGTCTCAATTCAACAGAAATGGGCGACGGAATATATGGAGCTGACGCAGTGTCAAAACGGCACTTCAAGCAATGACGTACTCGATATTCCGTATTGTCACGCACAAGTCCGTAACTTGTCCTCGTCAATTGCGTAACTGGTCCTTCACAAGTTAGCAACTTTCCTGGATTGGACAGAACAGCCCGCCAGTGCGGAAGACACCACCGGCGATGATGGCAACGGGAATACTGGGAAGAATGCCAATTGCACAGTAACGCAGAAAAACTGCAAGCGGAAAACAGCATTTTTAAGGCTGATACCTTATACCTACAAGCTGTTGCTCCACAAGGTTTGTCAATTCTACAAACTGCTGTATGGACAACTGTTCCGGCCGTTTTGTCATAAAGTCGTGGGCGAGAAACTGCTCGTCTGCAACGCTCATGTTGAGCATCTGGCGCAGACTTACGCGCAGCATCTTCCGCCTTTGGTTGAACACGGTCTTCACCGTGCGCTTGAAAAGTTCCTCGTTGCATCCAAGGTCGGTCACGTTGTTGCGCGTCATCCTTATCACCGCACTCTTCACTTTGGGCGGCGGATTGAACACGTTCTCGTCAACCGTGAACAGATACTCCACATCATACCATGCCTGTATGAGCACGCTGAGTATGCCGTAAGACTTGTTGCCCGGAGCAGATGCCATCCTTTGGGCTACCTCTCGCTGAATCATGCCCGTGCAGCAGGGTATCAACTGCTTGTTGTCGAGCATTTTGAAGAATATCTGCGATGAAATGTCGTAGGGGTAGTTGCCGGTCAACACAAACTGCTGGCCGTCGAACACCCGTGACAAGTCCATTTGCAGGAAGTCTTCGCCTATGATGTTGTTGTCGAGCCGTGGATATTTCTCGTGCAGATAGGCCACCGACTCGGTGTCTATCTCCACCACCTTCATCTCGCGCGGCTTCTCCATGAGGTATTGTGTGAGCACTCCCATGCCGGGTCCTACTTCGAGCACCGGCAAACCGGGCATGCTGTCAACGGTGTCGGCTATCCTCTTGGCTATGTTAAGGTCGGTGAGGAAGTGCTGGCCGAGGTTTTTCTTGGGTCTTACTTGCTTCATTGCGCTTGCAAAGTTAGTAATAAAGCCACAAGAAAACGATGCTGTCTGTGCTTTTTTGCTCTGTCTGTGGCCTTTGCACATTTGCCTGACGGCAACGGAAAAAGGCGCCCATGCGCATGGCTCGTCGCCATTTGTGCATAGACGCCCATATTGTACTTATCCTGAAAAATCTACCCTATTGTATGTTATAGCGGATACTCGTCGAAGGCATAGAGCACCGTGGACAGATAGCGTTCGCCTGTGTCCGGGAGCAGCGCAACCACACGCTTGCCCTTGTTCTCCGGCCGTTTAGCCACTTCTGTAGCGGCATATATGGCGGCTCCTGCCGATATTCCGACGAGTAACCCCTCGGTTTTTGCAAGCTGTCGGCTGGCGAGAATGGCATCGTCGTTCTCCACATCAAACACCTCGTCAACCACGTTGGCATCGTAAATCTTCGGCACGAAGCCGGCTCCGATGCCCTGTATCTTGTGAGGGCCGCTCTGTCCGCCGTTGAGCACTGGCGATGAAGCCGGCTCCACGGCCACAATCTTCACGTTGGGATTCAGCTCTTTCAGCCTTTTGCCGATGCCGCTGACGGTGCCGCCTGTACCCACTCCGGCCACGAAAACGTCAACCTTGCCGTCAGTCTGTTCCCACAGTTCCTTGCCGGTGGTCTCATAGTGAGCCTTGGGATTGGCGGCATTCTCAAACTGTTGCAGTATGACCGAGCCTGGAATGGACGCTTTCAGACTCTCGGCCTCGCGTATTGCGCCGGGCATTCCGTCCTTGCCGCTGGTCAAACGCACCTCAGCACCGTAGGCTTTCACGAGATTGCGCCTCTCCACGCTCATCGTTTCGGGCATGGTAAGTATCAGTTTGTAGCCCTTTACCGCAGCCACAAGAGCCAGTCCCACGCCTGTGTTGCCGCTTGTGGGTTCTATTATGGTGGCTCCGGGAGTGAGTATGCCCTTCTTTTCTGCATCCTCTATCATGGCCAAAGCCACGCGGTCTTTCACGCTTCCACCCGGATTGAAGAATTCAACCTTTGCTATTATGGGGGTCTCCACCTCTTTCAGTTTCGAGAAACGTCCGAGTTCGAGCAACGGTGTGTCGCCCACGAGGTCGGTAAGTTGCTTGGCTATCTTCGTCATGTCTGTAGTTTTTTATGTCGTTGTGGTGTGGGTTTTGTGGAGCGGAAAAGTCATTCCCGCCCCACAAAACGGTTGCTTTATGCCTTGTCGAGAGCCTGTGCCAAGTCGTCGATGATGTCGTCGATGTGCTCGGTACCGATGCTCAGACGTATCGTTGACGGATAGATGTGCTGGTCTTCCAGTTCCTGCGGAGTCATCTGTGAGTGAGTCGTTGTGGCAGGGTGTATCACGAGGCTCTTCACGTCGGCCACATTAGCCAGCAGAGAGAATATCTCGAGGTTGTCAATGAATGTCCATGCCTCTTTCTCGCCGCCCTTGATTTCAAAGGTGAAGATACTGCCGCCGCCGTTGGGGAACAGTTTTTTGTACAGCTCGTGGTCGGGATGGTCGGGCAGTGAGGGGTGGTTTACCTTGGCCACCTTGGGATGTTTCGACAGGAATTCCACCACCTTGGCCGTGTTGTAGGCATGTCTTTCCACGCGCAGACTGAGCGTCTCCAAACCCTGGAGCAGTATCCATGCATTGAACGGCGATATTGCCGCACCGGTGTCGCGCAGTATGACGGCACGTATACGGGTTACGAAGGCTGCCGCTCCGGCCACATCGGCAAACACAGCACCGTGGTAGCTTGGGTCTGGCTTGGCCAGCGTGGGATACTTGTCGGCGTTCTTCTTCCAGTCAAACTTGCCAGCGTCAACAATCACACCGCCGAGCGAGCTGCCGTGTCCGCCGATGAACTTGGTTGCAGAGTGTACCACAACATCGGCACCGTGCTCTATGGGGCGGAACAGGAACGGAGTTCCGAACGTGTTGTCAACAATCACTATCGTATTGTGTTTGTGTGCTATCTCGCTGATGCGGTCTATGTCGGTCACGCTGGCGTTTGGGTTGCCGAACGTCTCTACTATCACGGCCTTGGTGTTGGGGCGGAAAGCCTTTTCCACCGCATCGAAGTCGGCCGGATCCACTATGGTTGTCTCTACGCCCTGAGTAGACAGCGTATGCTCAAGCAGGTTGAACGTGCCACCATACAGGTTGTCGGCAGCAATGATGTGGTCGCCGTTTTGCGCCACGTTCTGCAATGCGTAGGTGATGGCTGCTGCGCCCGAAGCCACTGCCAGTCCGGCAACGCCACCCTCAAGGGCAGCCACACGGTCTTCAAACACGCCCTGTGTGGAGTTGGTCAAGCGTCCGTAGATGTTTCCGGCATCACGGAGACCGAAGCGGTCGGCTGCGTGCTGTGAGTTGCGGAACACATACGATGTGGTTTGGTATATAGGTACGGCACGGCTGTCGGTTGTCGGGTCGGCCTGTTCTTGTCCTACGTGGAGCTGAAGTGTCTCAAAGTGAAGTTTCTTGTTGCTCATCTTTTTGTCCTTTCTTCTGTTTACGTTATTGTTTCAAATGTTGTTTCTAATATCGTTCCGCTCGTGTGGCGGATGTTGACGATGCAAAGGTACGGCGATTTTCCGCCTCCCACAATCGCACGATAGTGGCATTCTCACTACCACACTTGTGGTATTTTGCCGTTTTACGCTTAAAAACCGGCATATTTCGCTTCGTAACACGCCGCTTTATGGTGCATAAATGACCTGTTTGCATAGAGAGAAGTGCCATAGTTATGAACGGCGATGCGCACGGTTAGCTGTCAGAGTCCAGTGCAGATATTGCAAAGTCAATGTGTTCAAATGGGGTAGGATAGGGAGGCAGACTGTCATTAATAAGGTGGGGTGTTGGCCGTATGTTGATAAAAATATGTAACTTTGCAGAGACTTAATGTCGGTTTGAAATCATCATTGAAAGCACATATTTCAAGACATGGATAAAGCACAAAACAAGTACATTGCCGTGACATACAAACTGTACACGGTGGAAAACGGAGAGAAAGAATTGGTGGAAGAAGCTACAACCACCCGCCCGTTCCAGTTCATAAGCGGTTTCGGAATAACACTCGATGCCTTTGAGGCCAAGGTTGCAAATTTGGCAAAAGACGAGACGTTCAGTTTTGAACTTACCAAAGATGAGGCTTACGGCGACGTTGACCCTGCGCATGTGTTGGATCTTGACCGTGAAATGTTCTGCATTAACGGCCATTTCGACCACGAGCATATATTCAAAGATGCCATTGTCCCCTTGCAGAACGAAGACGGCAACCACTTCTTCGGACGGGTGCTCGACCTGGACGACAAGAAAGTGAAGATGGACCTCAACCATCCGTTGGCCGGCAAAACGCTGTGCTTTGAGGGCAAGGTGATAGAAAGCCGTGAAGCCACCAACAGCGAGATTGAGGGAATGGTCAATAGACTGAGTGGAGAGGGCTGCGGCTGTGGTTGCGACGATCACGAGTGTGGCTGCCTTCACGACGATCATGAGTGCGGACATCACCACAACGACCATGAATGTGGCCATCATCACGGTGAAGGCTGCCATTGCAAACACTAAAAAGAGCGTAAGGCTATGGGCAACACTTACGGAAAGCTGTTCACGATAACCACTTTTGGCGAAAGCCACGGTGAGGCTGTCGGCGGTGTAGTCGACGGAATGCCGGCTGGTATCGTCATAGACACAGACTTCATACAGCAGGAACTTGACCGGAGACGACCAGGACAGAGCAACATAACCACCAGCCGCAAAGAGCCGGACAGGGTTGAGTTGCTCAGCGGAGTGTTTGAAGGCAAGTCAACGGGGTGCCCCATAGGCTTCATGGTGCGCAACACCAACCAACATTCAAACGACTATGAGAACCTGCGCAACGTGTTTCGCCCGTCTCACGCCGACTTCACCTATACACGGAAATATGGTTTGCGCGACCATCGCGGCGGCGGACGCTCTTCGGCACGTGTCACCATAAGCCGTTGTGTGGCCGGTGCCTTGGCCAAACTTGCCTTGCGTCAGCTTGGGATAACGGTGCAGGCTTATACTTCGCAGGTGGGTAGCATCGCTATTGAAGGCGATTACCGCAATTATGATTTGTCACTTGCCGAGTCAAATCCTGTCAGGTGTCCTGATCCGGCAGTGGCCGCAGAGATGGAAAAACTGATTTGCGAGGTGAAAAGTGAGGGTGACACCATAGGCGGCATTATCACTTGCATAGTTAAGGGATGCCCCGCAGGACTTGGTGAGCCGGAGTTTGGCAAACTGCATGCACAGCTTGGAGCCGCCATGCTGGGTATAAATGCGGTGAAGGGATTTGAGTATGGAGAAGGTTTTGCCGGAGTTACGGAGCGCGGGTCGCAACAAAACGACCGGTTCGAGTGTGTTGACGGCAAGATAACCACCACCACCAACCATAGCGGAGGAATACAGGGCGGTATAAGCAACGGTCAGGACATCTGTTTCCGTGTGGCTTTCAAACCGGTGGCCACCATTCTGACAGAGCAGACCACGGTGGACAAGGACGGAAACCCCACAAAGCTTACCGTCAAAGGACGTCACGACCCCTGCGTACTGCCGAGGGCGGTGCCGATAGTAGAGGCCATGGCTGCCATAACTATACTTGACGCATATCTGTGCGGCAAGGCTGCGAGGCTGTAAATATAGGGTTTGCGAGGCCGTAAGTGTAGAGATAAGAAATGCCCCAATGGACTTTCTCCTTTCCGATGCTGTCGGAATATGATGTCCATTGGGGCATTCTTTTATAAATATTGCTGTCCGCTAAAACTCAAAAGAGCATCGAGACTATACTTCGTTTGGCAATGAGGCTATATAAAAGAACTACTCTTCCTCTTCAGCACCACGGAGTATAATGCTTGTAGCACCTATTGTAAACAATGTACCGTCGGATATAATTCTTTGTTCGCGGTTGCCTAAGATTTCATTGTCAACGAATGTTCCAGTGTTGCTTGGTCCGTCGCGAAGCACATACTTCAGCTTCCCCTTCTTGTCGCGTCCAACATTTATCACGCAATGGTGAATGTCTATGCTGGGGTCGTTCGTTTCTATGGGAGTCGTCAGACTACATCCCTTCATGTAACGCCCGATTGTATTGTCGCCAAAACGCAACGGTATCACCTGCTTGTAGTGAAACACATTCTCTATAACTACGATAGAACCGCAACCAAGCTCGTTGGCACGTTCATCAATTGTTTGGGTTTCCTCCTTCTGGGTGGCGCGGAGTTTTGAAACACCGATGCGTATACCGAACTCCTTTCCGCAATCGGGACACTGGAAAACGAGCGACTGCCCGGCTTCGTATTTCGTTTCATCAAAAGTGATGAACCCTTCACATTTTGGACAACGTACCCTTTTCATCGTTTTTTGTAAATCCAAGACTGCTCAAAATACTCGCCGTCTCTCAGTTTTCGTAATTCTTTTTGGGCAGCCTCCTCATCTTTATAATGGCCGTAGACCACCTTTACAACATGGTTGTGCTCGTATGTGTATGCCTGGTCGTAGCCTTCCGAATGTAGCTTGTCCACATAAGCCTCGGCATTGTGGCGTGTCACATGACTGGCCAGCACTATGCAGTAGTCTTTTCCTACCGGTTTTGCGAAGACACTATCCACAGATTTTGACGAAACGCAGTCTGTCTGTTTTGTAGCATCTGCCGTCTTTGTCTGTTTGATTGGCGTCACAGTATCGGCCACAACCGCTGTCTTCGCAACAGCAGATTCCAAAGTCTTGTCCTTGTCTGGCGCAATGGCATTGGAAACGATACCCATAAATTCGCTTTTCTGCACGTCGTTTGCCGAAAAACCGTTGCTGTTGCTCACAGGTGTGGTGAAGATGAAAAACGCAGCAATGGCAGCTGCCACAGCTACTGCATTGCGCACCCAAGCCACCTTTATCTTTATGGTGTCCTCGTCGCTTCTGTCTTCGATGGACGTGTCGGGAAGTTCCGTTTCTGTCTTTTCCACTCCCTCAATGGGCATTGGCAAGACATTGGGAGCCAATTTGTTGTCGGCGGCTTTGGCCGTTGTTACGGCAGGGCTGCCAGCCAACGGTTTCATTTCAAAAGAACTGAGACCGTAAAGCGACGGAGTGAGTATTCCTGCCTCGCACGGTTCAAACACATAGTTGCCGTCTTCGTTTATGCTGAGCGTACCTATGTCGTTCAGTTCGTACTGTCCCTCATTTCCAAGTCGTTGCTTCAACTCGTTAACTTCTTCCTCTATTCTGAACAAGGCCTCCGGATAGCTTATGTCGTAAGCCTCTACATAGGATTGTGCAAGCAGGGAGTCGTTCAGTTTGAGTTGCGGATTAAAACCAAGAGTGCGCAACGGGGGCAGGAATAGGCCGTCCGTTGCGTCATAGCGCGCAGCGACATGGTGCGCCATAAAGCCACCTAAGCCTGGCACTATAACGCAATCGTTGTCGAGAAGCAGTATCTCTATGTGTCTGTTCAGTTCAATCACGGTGCAAAAGTAAGCGTTTTTTGTGATATGAGCAAGCAAAACGGACAGTAACTGTACAGACGGCAGGGTATGAAAAGAGCCGCTCCAGCTTTTGGCTGAAGCGGCTCCTTACCTATAAAATATACGGTCTTGCCAACCTTTACTTTTCAATTCCACGGTTTACAAGAGTGGCCTCAAGCAAGACGCGATACTTTGCGAACTGGCTGCCGGTAAGGATATAGTTCATGTATTTAAGATCCTTGGTCACGGCCTTATCTACCAACGCTTTTCTCTCGTCGTTCTGTGCGTGTGCAGCGACCATCATTTCGCCGCAGAACGTGTGGTGTACGTCTGCCACACTCTCCATCTGGTCTATTGTAAGACCAAGTGCCTCGCCGAGCTTGCGTATGTTGACGCTCATGTCGTATGCTTCTACGTTGTTAACCTCGGCAACTTTCTCTTCCTCTGCAAATGCCATAGTCATGCTAAGCACTGCAACTACTGTCAAAAACAATCTTTTCATCTTTGTTACCCTTTCTTCTTACTTTAAAAACTACTAACCTAAATGTTATCCTTTTGTCCTTTTGACGTTGCAAAGATACTGCCTTTGGAAAGCCTGACAATGGATTTGTACCGACTGTGTGCGCAAACAGTCCACTTTATTGACATAAATCAAAACCAATAACATTCTGTAACGGTATTGAAAGAAGTCTGCCGACAAAATGTCACAATAGTATACGGAAAGCCTTAGTTGACAGTTCTTTGCATCGAATTCTCGGCTTTTCATGTGACTGTTGACCCTTCTCTTTCGCAGATGAATATCGCGAAAGATGACAGATGTGACACTTCTTTTTTTGTGGTAACCTGAATAAATCATAGATATTCAGTCGCACGTGGTTTTGGCAGTTTCTTATCAACCGCTGTTTACCCCAAGACTTTCACATCTTCTCAAAATTATTAGTACCTTTGCAGCGTGACTCGGTTAAACGTTCAAAAGGAGAATAACGGCGTCTGCCAAGATGTATAACTGATTATAAGTAGGGGTTCAGAATTATTTGATATGGATATGCGCTTTATTTTTGGCTGTATGCTTGGGATGAAGAGTTAGTGTAGCGGGCTACACGACCGATGAAAGTCGGGCATACAGGCAAAAAGAAAGTGCAGAGACATGTCAAAGTATAATAGCCACCTGCTGACCCGTAAATATATACGGATAATTTTGAATACCTACTTAAACATAAAGAATAGATAATGAAGTGCAACAATAAATGGTTCGGGGGAGCAGCTTTGGCTGTAGCCACCCTGATGCTGGTTTCCTGCGCCAGCGACAATGAAGTACCCACCGACAGCCCGACAGCCAGCAACACCGTGGTGACAGAAATCTCAGACAGCATCTGCGACGTATTGGGCAAGTCAGCCATCAATGAGTTCCTTATCTTTGCCCAGAATCCACGCTCCAGCTTCCGCATGGAGAACTGCAGCGCCTATCTTACCGACTGGGCAAAGATGCATAGGCTGGAATATGGCATTGACGATTCTCTCAACGTATGGATAGACGTACCGGCCAACACCAAGGAGATGGAATCCATGCCAAAGGTTATCCTACAGGGACACCAGGACATGGTGTGCGCCTGGAAGGGTGACGAGAGCCACGACCCTACCACAGAGGTAGGTGAACCATATTATGATGGCGATTGGTTGAAGGGCAAGGGCATCAACCTTGGGGCAGACGACGGCATCGGCGTGGGCATGGCACTGGCCATCGCCAAGTCGAATGTGGCACATGGTCCTCTGCGCCTGCTCTTCACCACCAACGAAGACTGCGGCATGTACGGTGCGATGGCTCTCGACTCTCAGGTGCTGGATGCAGACTACCTCATCAGTTTCGACGATGAGGACTATCCCAAGGTGACCACGGCAAGCCTGGGGGCTTATGTCTGGACTTCCAGCAAGAAATATGAATTGAGCAACCCGGCTGCTTCCGGCAAGATAATAACCCTCGACGTGAAGGGACTGCTCGGTGGCCATAGCGGAGCTGCCATCGGCGAGAAAAGGCTCAGTGCCGCCACGATATTGGCAAAGGTGGTAAAAGATGCCGTCACGTCCAACGGCGGAAGACTGATGGCTGTTGACTGCGGAATTGCCGCGAATGCCATCGCCAATGCGTTGTACTTGCAGTTTGCGGTAGACGCAGACAAGGCTGCCGGCTGCAAGAGCGAGATAGAAAACATCATGACAGATTTCCAGCAGGAATACACCCAAGAGACCATCAACAGCAACTGTACTGTGACGGATGTGCCTGCCACCAATGTAGCCTCCGCCTGTGCGGAAGGATTGCTGTCCGACCTCAACAAGTATTTCGAGGACGTGAAACAGGGTGTCGTGGAGCGCGAGGGGACCGATGGCCTCGTCACCAAATCAAGCAATATCGGTACCGTGAAACTGTCCAACGGCAAGCTGGACATCGTCAGTTCCATCCGTTCTTTCAATGACGAATGGCTCAAGAGCGAGAAGAGCAGACTCACCGAGCTTGCCTCTTCCCTCAGTATCATATTGAGCAACGAGATGCTGATGCCAGCATGGGACACCGACGCTGACGACCCATTCATAGGATTGATATTCAAGAACTACCAAGCTGTGGATGCCAGAGCACACAAGGCAAAGGCCAACGGCGGTCTGGAATGCGCATACTTCACAAGTAAAAAGCCAGGCATCAGCACCGCTGCTATGGGTCCCACCATCAAGGGTGCCCACACCATTGACGAGGCGCTGGACACCACCACCGTGAAACCGTTGATGAAAGTCGTGATGAACACCCTGCATCAGGTCAACACACTAAGGTAATATCTTTTCCGCACAAATCGATGGAAATGTTTGGCATTCTCTGTCTGTGTGCGGCGTCTTTGAAGCCGAAGATAGCACAATGACTACAGTACCCCACGTCCCGCTAAAGCTGCACGTGGGGTTACTGAGATACTGCCTCTTCGAAGCTATGTCCAACACAAATGCTTCCTTGATATAAATGTCACAGTCTTCCTTTTCGATAACGCTATCAGCAGGAGCAGGCATAATATACAATTGGTTGAAATTCTTCAGTCATCGAAGAAAAGCTTCGTAGCCAATGAACTCTAAGGGCGAAATGCGCCTTTCTCTGATAGATTTTCTGCGATTTCCTTTAAAATTGTTCCTGCCATTACGCCTCCTGCGGCAGGCTGTTCTTTGCGATGTACCGAGACAATTACCGTATATACAGGATTCTTCGCAGGGAAGTAGCCGCAGAAATCTGCCGTCAGCGTATGGTCATTATTTTGTATAGTGCCGCACATTCCTACCACGTCAACCTTGCCCGACACAGCCCGTTTTCCCAATCCCTTGGACATGGTTTCCACAAACATCTCCTGAATGGCGGTGATGCTGGCCGGCGATGCTATTTGCGGATTGATTACCTCTGGACCTTCGTCAATAGGACGTAAAGGCTCATAGACCAATGGAGCTACCATCTTACCATTGTTGGCAATGGCATTGTAGAAAGCGAGCAGCTGAACGGGGGATGTCTCTTTTCGTCCCAAAGCATAATCATACCAAGGCAACTCATTGGCTTCCCACGAACAAGAGTCTATCTTAATACCCTCTACCTCCGCAGGTTGCCCGAACGACATATCCTTCACGTCCTCGACAAAATGGCTCTTGTCTGCGAAAGCCACATCGACGGCTTTTACCGTACCTACGTTAGAGCCCAAAGCAAGAGCCTGCCGCAAAGTCAACTCTCCATATCCTCCTCTTCTCCAGTTATGGTCATAGACGGTATCTTTCTCACAGACGTATACTCCATCCCCAGTATCCACTTTCGTGTCAGACTTCACCTTGCCTGTATTCAATGCGGCCAACACGGAGACCGTTCTCATCAAAGCCGAGCAGTGCTTGTTACCCGCCAAGGAGTCCGCCCTTTCATAGACAGCCTTTCCCTTTGCTTCCAATCCTACCATAGCCCGAATCCTTCCCGAATTGGTCTCGATGACAATGGCAACACCATCCATGGCGTCATACTCCATAAGATGCCGCTCCAAGATAGCCGATACGCTATCTTGGAGTTCACCATCAATATTACTCACTTTCTCCTCCGACTTGGGAGAAGACTTGCAGCTTGCCAATGCCAACATGCCGATGGCAAGCAGTATCAAAGATGTTCTTTTCATCATAATCATTTCTTTTTATTTGATGATGCAAAGGTAAAATACCCTCTATTCTCTATATCTTGCGTAAACCATCACGGGGCGTCTCCT
>CAVAQY010000073.1:0-12829 GCA_963590865.1 Bacteroidaceae bacterium
GTGGGTAAAGAGGCACGACATAATTAAGGCGTTTACTTGACGCTCTGTTTGAGACTGGTAGGAATCTCGCAAATTCACTAATTGTTGTCTTGAACTTAGCAACGGTAGATGTCCCGGGTGTGATTATATCAATCCCGTATGGTTTTATGTAAGCCATAGTTGCGCCCTTATGGGTGCAGCCTGTTCTTGCATATATGTTCCATACATGGTTTGGATTTTCATATCGGCGTGGGCTTCTGACGTTGTCTGTTCAACAACAATAGGCAATGCGAGAGCCTCTATCAGTGGAATGGACAACAGGTAGGTTCTCCACGCTTTTTTATGCCTGTAAATCAAATAAGTTTAATCGCCATTGTGGGAGGACGAATGGCAAAAACACATTAGTTTATGAAAATAGATACCAATTTGATTGCAAAGAGCATCAAGAGCGCTATCGGAAACAGCTCTTCTCATTTTAGAAGAAAAGAAACTCTGGTTGGGCGTTTCGCCCGTACATCACTACTCCTTCTCTTTGTGCTGTGCAGCGCAATGGCCTCCGCGCAGCAGGAGGAAGTGACTCTTACTGAAGCCGGCACACTTTCGGAGAAGATAGCCAGCGACCAAAAGTACACAATCACGAGCCTGAAAGTTTCCGGCCCGATTAACGGCACGGACGTGGGGTATCTGCGCGAAATGGCGGGAATGGATGCCAAAGGTTACAGCACTGCCGGCAAACTCGCTGACTTGGATCTGACAGACGCAAGCATTGTTGAGGGCGGAGAATGTTATTATAGAAATTACTATGCAAAGAATGACACGCTCGGAGACTATATGTTCTATGGATGTGGACTGACAAGTGTAAAGATTCCCAATTCCGTGACGAGAATCGGCGAAAATGCGTTCTGTTATTGCCAAAGCCTGACTTCCGTCACCATCCCCAATTCCGTGAAGAGCATTGGCCATAAGGTGTTCGATGGTTGCTCAAGCCTGACCTCCATCACCATCCCCAATTCCGTGAAAAGCATCGGCGAGGGTGCGTTCAGTTTATGCCAAAGCCTGACTTCAATAGCAGTGGAGGAAGGAAATACCTATTACCACATGGACAGTAATTGTCTTATTGAGACTGCAAGCAATAAACTGATAAGAGGTTGCAACCTGACTTCCGTCACCATCCCCAATTACGTGACAAGAATTGGCTACGGTGCGTTCAGTGATTGCTCAAGCCTGACATCCGTCACCATCCCCAATTATGTGACGAGCATTGGCAGTCAGGCGTTCTGGTATTGCTCAAGCCTTACCTCCGTCACCATCCCCAATTCCGTGAAAAGCATCGGCGAGGGTGCGTTCAGTTCTTGCAGAAGCCTTACCTCCGTCACCATCCCCAATTCCGTGACGAGCATCGGCTCATATGCGTTCAGTTCTTGCAGAAGCCTTACCTCCGTCACCATCCCCAATTCCGTGACGAGCATCGGCTCATATGCGTTCAGTTCTTGCAGAAGCCTTACCTCCGTCACCATCCCCAATTCCGTGACGAGCATTGGCAGTCAGGCGTTCGAAGATTGCTTAAGCCTGACTTCCATCGACATTCCCAATTCCGTGACGAGCATCGGCCCATATGCGTTCAATTTTTGCATAAGCCTTACCTCCGTCACCATCCCCAATTCCGTGACAAGCATTGGCGACTGTGCGTTCCAAGATTGCTCAAGCCTTACCTCAGTCACCATCGGCAATTCCGTGGCAAGCATCAGCTACTTGGCATTCAAAGATTGCACCGCCCTTGTCAAATTAGTAAGCCTAAACACGACACCGCCCACGTGCGGCGACAATGCTCTGCGGGACATCGACAAGGAGAAATGCACACTCTATGTGCCCAAGAACTCGCTCGAAGCATACAAGGCAGCCGACCAGTGGAAGGACTTCAAGAATATGGAGAATATCGACCCCACAGGCGTCAGTCTGCCCGGCAGCAACGGGAACAATAAGGTTGTCAAGCGTTACGACACCAACGGGCGCATGACGGACAAACCGACAAAGGGCTTGAACATCCTGAAGATGGGCGACGGTAGGATAAAGAAAGTAATGGTGAAGTAAGCCACACTACAGGTTCTTGGCTAATGTCTGAAGCCAAGGACTGACTGACATTTGCGAACACCGCCCGGCTTTAAGCGCAGAGCTTAAGGCCGGGCGGTATCGTTTTATAGGGTAAACAGGTAAGGCAAATCAGGAATCAGGCAACTTCCTATGAGAAATCAGGCGGGTAAACATGGGACAGAATCGCAATAACAGCATTACAGAATTTGTCCCATACAACGGAAATCCGGGAGACAACGGCCTGTTTCAAGGCATTGTCTCCCGGATTTCGGTTATAGACAAGCGGTTTACCGCTTACTTATTGTCGCAAATGAGGTTTTCGCCAGTCATGTCGGCAGGCTGCTCCAGTCCCATTATGTGCAGTATCGACGGTGCTACGTCGGCCAGACGACCGTTCTTCACGGTTGCGCTGTTGTTGTCTGTCACATAAATGAAAGGCACGGGGTTGAGCGAGTGCGCCGTGTTGGGCGTACCGTCCTCGTTGATTGCGTTGTCGGCATTGCCGTGGTCGGCTATGATGATGGCCTCATAGTCATTGGCCTTTGCTGCCTCTATCACCTCACGCACACAGTTGTCAACGGCGTGAACGGCCTTTGCTATTGCGTTGTACACGCCGGTGTGACCCACCATGTCACCGTTTGCAAAGTTCACGACGATGAAGTCATACTCCTGAGTGTTGATGGCTCCAACAAGTTTGTCCTTCACTTCGTATGCACTCATTTCGGGCTTGAGGTCGTAGGTAGCCACCTTTGGCGACGGCACGAGTATGCGGTCTTCGCCTTCAAACGGAGTCTCGCGACCGCCGTTGAAGAAAAATGTCACGTGGGCATACTTCTCTGTCTCGGCAGTATGCAGCTGTTTCTTGCCCTGCTTGCTCAAGTATTCGCCCAGAGTGTCCTGCACATTCTCCTTGGGGAACAGTATGTGAACGCCCTTGAACGATGCGTCGTAGGGAGTCATGCAGTAGTACTGAAGATCCTTTATGGTCTTCATGCCCTCTTCCGGCATGTCCTGCTGGGTGAGAACCTGCGTAAGTTCCTTAGCGCGGTCGTTGCGATAGTTGATGAAAATGACCACGTCGCCCTCTTCTATGCGACCGTCAACGGTAGAGTTACAGATGGGTTTGACGAACTCGTCGGTAACGCCCTCGGCATAACTCTCCTGCATTGCCTTCACCATGTCGTCAGCTTTCTTGCCCTTGCCGTCAACGAGCAAGTCGTAAGCCTCCTTCACTCGGTTCCAACGCTTGTCGCGGTCCATGGCGTAGAAGCGTCCAATGATGCTTGCTATGTGAGCGTCGTTCTTGGTGCAAACGTCGGTAAGGTCCTTTATGAAGCCCTCTCCGCTCTTCGGGTCGGTGTCGCGACCGTCCATGAAGCAATGGACAAAAGTGTTCTTCAATCCATACTCCTTCGACACCTCAATGAGTTTCACCAGATGATCCATCGACGAGTGTACGCCACCTGTGGAAGTGAGTCCCATCAAGTGCAGCTTCTTGCCTGTCTTCTGTGCGTATGAGTATGCGTTGACCACCTCCTGGTTTTTCAGGATTGAGCCGTCCTTGCATGCGCGGTTTATCTTCACCAAATCCTGATACACGATTCTGCCTGCGCCGATGTTGAGGTGTCCCACCTCGGAGTTGCCCATCTGTCCGTCGGGCAGACCGACATCCTCGCCAGAAGCCTGCAACTGTGAATGTGCGCTGACGGCGTTAAGATAGTCGAGATACGGGGTTGGGGTGTTGTAGATAACGTCTCCGGCACCGTGTTTGCCGTTGCCCCAACCGTCAAGAATCATAAGTAATGCTTTCTTTGCCATAATATTAATTGTAGTATATGCTTTTTCCTTTCAGCGTGCAAAATTACTATTTTAGTCGGTAACGGCCAAAATGTCAGGGATGAACCAGCGTTCCTATCTGTTCGCCAGCCATTACTTTCTTCAAATTTCCCATGATGTCCATGTTGAACACATAGATCGGCAGGTTGTTTTCCTTGCACATAGTGGTGGCCGTCAGATCCATTACCTTCAGTCCGCGCGTGTATATCTCGTCGTAGGTGATAGAACTGAACTTCGTGGCGGTGGGGTCTTTCTCCGGGTCGGCGGTGTATATGCCGTCAACGCGTGTGCCCTTGAGCATCACGTCGGCCTCTATCTCGATGCCTCGCAACGACGATCCCGTGTCGGTAGTGAAGTAAGGGGAGCCCGTACCGGCCGAGAATATGCACACATATCCAGCCTCCATGGCTTCTATTGCCTTCCATTTGCTGTAGAACTCGCCTATCGGTTCCATGCGTATGGCCGTGAGCACCTTTGTCTTCACGCCTATTGCGCCCAGTGCGGAGCTTAGTGCCAGCGAGTTTATCACCGTTGCGCACATGCCCATCTGGTCGCCTTTCACACGGTCGAAGCCCTTTGACGCTCCGCTAAGACCACGGAATATGTTGCCGCCGCCTATCACTATGCCTATCTGAACGCCCATTTCGCTCACTTCCTTTATCTGCTCTGCATACTCGCCGAGCCGCTTTGGGTCGATGCCGAAGCTCTGTTCGCCCATCAGACTCTCGCCGCTGAGCTTCAATAATATTCGCTTGTACTTTGCCATTGTTTTGGTTTTTATGTTAATTCGTTGTTTGCCTGTCACTTTTCAAAACAGATATTCCACCTCCTTGAAGGCGTATTTCATCACCTCGCCGCTCTCCTTGCGCAGCACAAGGTGGCCGCTTGGCTCCACCGTGATTATTGTTCCGCAGAACTCGCCGCCGCTGTCACGGTATCTGAACGTGCCGCTCCGGCGGTAGAGCGCAGCAAGATAGGCTTCGTGGATGTCGTCGTAGTCGCCTGCATCTATGCGCTCCAACTGTCTTGAGAAGTGCGTTGTCAGTTTGTCGAGCACCTCGTCCACTTTTGTCTCCCTGCCGGTTATCTGTCGCAAAGACACAGGGTTTGGAGCATCACTTGTGAACTCCGTCTGGTTGATGTTTATGCCTGTGCCTATGATGCAGCCCTTCACCACGCTCTTGCTTAGGGCACACTCCGACAAAGTGCCGCTAATCTTGCGGTCTCGCCAGTATATGTCGTTGGGCCACTTTATGGTTATGTGGTCCGTGTATGCACTCAGCACGTCCCTGATAGACAGAGCCATTGCCTCAAGCATTACGAACTGACGGTTTGCCGGTACGTCTTTCGGATAGGTCTTAAGACTGAATGTCAGGTTCTTTCCGCGCTCACTCTCCCATGAATTGGTGCCTTGGCCGTGCCCGTTGGTCTGGTATGCGGCCACAGCCACGGTCATCCGCCGCCCCTCTTCGCCCCGGTATTCACGCAGAAACCGGTTGGTTGAGTCGGTCTCGTCAAGGTTTATCAGCTTTATTTCGTCCATATACCTGCGTCGTCTCCTCTATATATAATAAGGTATAGGGATAAAAGCACTCTTGATGTGGTTTATTTCGGGTTTGCCGTCGGCAGTTTCGGTCACGGCTATTATGTCAAAGCGCAACGGAAGTCCCAGTCTGCGTTGATTGACAAAGGCTCTGGCCGCAGCGGCGAGCGACTTTATCTTCTGCCTGTCCACAGCAAGTTCGGGTGCAATGAGAGCATTGGCGCGCCTTGTCTTCACCTCCACTATCACCAGTTCATCGCAGTCCATCGCCACTATATCTATATCTCGGTGGCCGATGTGCCAGTCGCGCTCCACTATGCGATAGCCCTCGGCAGCGAGATAGTCCGCCGCCACCTGTTCACCCCACCGTCCGAGGTCGTTGTGTGCTGCCATTGTGCCGTATTCGTTTTGTCTGTCGTTGTGCTGCGCCGCCGTTCTAACGTGTTCCACGTGTACTTTCGACGTGCGCCACCCTAATGCAAAAATAACGTTTTGCGCCGACATTCCAAAACGTTTCGCCGCATAATCCTATGCAACTATACCAATTTTTCGTGCACCGGCAGTTTGGTTTTGTTGCGTTATATGCTTAATTTTGTGGTCGAAACATACTAAAACAAATTACTACCACCTATGAAAACAACTACCGCAGCCTTGTTGGCTCTGGCTTTTACAGCATCAACACAGGCGTTTGCCGCACAGGCGCAGTCCGCTTCCGAGCGTGAGCTGCACTACAAGCCCGACGGACGCGACATAGTTTGCGTCAACGGAAGCAACCGTTACACCCGTGCCCTGTACGGCGGACACACCGAATATCGCATAGAGACGAGCGACCGCCCCGTGTTTGCATCATACAAAAAGGGCGATTGCCGCAACATCAGTTTTCGGCTTACCGTGGGCAATTCCACCGTTGCGCTCGACTCAACAGCCTATTGCGAGGCGCGATACTGTGCCGGACGGCGCGACTACACGCTATCCGACCCACGCTGGAATGGCGGCAAACTGCGTATAAGCGTCATCGCCCGCACAGATGTAGAGGGTGCTTTGTGGCTCTTTTCCACCGAGGGTTTTGCCTCAGCCGTATCGCTTGAGGGGCGCATCTGCGAAACTACAGTCATGCGTTTCCGTCGTTTCGGCGAGATGGGACGCATGGAAAAGCCCGGCGGATTTGAGGCTTCGCCCACGCTCAAGCAGTTGGCCACGGTGGAAGTACAGCTGAAGGGACAGCCCGTTTGCGTGTCGCTTGAGAAGAACTCCCTAATCACCGCTCCGCAAAAAAGCCTGCTGTTGACCTTCGGCAGTCAGGAAACAGCCCGAAAGGCCATGGCCTCGCAAGTGGAGTTCAACACTCCCGATGCCTTCATCAATACCATTGGCGGCAATATGGTGATGGCTGCCGACGGCGCATGGGACGGCAAGGTGTGGAACCACGGTGCAGTAGGGTGGCGAATGCCGCTGCCCGGATGGCGCGCAGCATACATGGGCGACTTCTTAGGTTGGCCAGACCGCCAGCGCACACACTTCGATGCCTATGCGAAAAGCCAAGTGACAGGAGTGCCGAACACTATCCCCCACCCCACGCCCGACACCACAGCCAACCTCTCGCGCGGCGTTTACGAGTGGGGAACGCCAATGTATAGTGACGGCTACATATGCCGCAATCCGGAGAAGAACCACCAGTTCCACCACTACGACATGAACCTTGTGTACATCGACGAGCTGCTCTGGCACTTCCAGTTTGATGCCGACACGGCCTATATGCGCAAGATGTGGCCGGTGATAAAGTCGCATTTGGCGTGGGAAAAGCTCAACTGGGATCCCGACAACGACGGACTCTACGACGCCTACTGCTGCATCTGGGCAAGCGACGCGCTGCAATACAACAGCGGTGGCGTGGCCCACAGCTCCGCCTATAACTACCGGGGCAACCTTTTGGCCGCACGCATAGCCGAACTGATAGGCGAAGACCCGAAGCCCTACCGAGCCGAAGCCGACAAGATACTCGCCGCCATGAACTCGCGGTTGTGGCTCAAGGGTGGCTATTGGGCGGAGTTTCAAGACTTCATGGGACTGAAGCGCAAGCATGAGAGTGCCGCCATGTGGAGCGTATATACGCCGATTGACTGCGGCGCATGCACTCCCGAACAGGCTTACCAGGCCACACGCTACGTGGACAGCCGCATTCCCCACATCCCCTTTACCGCCGACGGCAAGGAGTATGTGACCGTGAGCACCACCGACTGGATGCCCTACGAGTGGAGCATCAACAATGTAGCCATGGCCGAAGTGCTGCACACCGCACTTGCATACTACGAAGCCGGACGCAACGACGACGCCTACGACTTGCTGAAAGGCACGGTCATGGACTTCATGTACCTTGGCGGCAGTCCAGGAAACTTTGGACAGATATCCTACTTCGACAAGGCCATAGGCGAGGCTTACCGCGACTTTGCCGACGTGACGGGCATTGCCTCACGCACCTTTGTGCAGGGTCTGTTCGGAATAACTCCCGAAGCCCTGTACGACCGCTGCATCATCCGTCCCGGTTTCCCAACGTTGTGGGACTCGGCTTCGGTAAAGACTCCCTACCTGTCATACACTTTCAAACGTGAAGGAGGCAAAGAGACCTACGTGGTAAAACAGAATTTCAAGCGTCCGCTGCGCATTGTCTTGCGCCAGAACCTCGGACAGGGACGTTTCACAGATACTGTTTGTTCGGCCGACTCGGTGCAGACCATCGTGGTAAACGCCGTGAAGCAGCAGCCGAACGGTTCCGCAACCCATCCCGAAGAGACGACGGCCAAAGGCACGGCCTATGACAACGTGGTTGGTAAGGACTGCCGCACGGTGGACATTTCAAAGGTTTTCAACTCGAATGTTACCGACATCTTCACCAACAAGTATCTCTCGCCACGCTCGCCCTACACCACTTTGAGCATTCCCTCGCAGGGCATAGGCGACTGGTGCTCTACGAATAAGACCGCCAAGATTGACGACTCCGGTCTGCGAGCCGCCGTGACCAATGGCGTGTTTACCGCCGTCGGAGTTCCGTTCGCCACTCCCAAGGAGGGACGCAACATCGCCTACACATCGCTGTGGGACAACTATCCCGACAGCATCTCGGTGGCACTAAAGGGCAAGGCTTCTCACGCCTACCTGCTGATGGCCGGCAGCACAAACCCCATGCAGAGCCGCATAGCCAACGCAATAGTACGAGTGGAGTATGCCGACGGCACATCGGAAACGCTCGAGCTGACCAACCCTGACAACTGGTGTCCCATAGAACAGGACTACTACATAGACGGACTGGCCTACAAAGCCCCGTCGCCACGCCCCTACCGTGTGGGACTGGCCACGGGAAAGGTGAGCCGCACTCTGTTTGAAGACCTGCGCATGAGCATGAAACCAGGCCTTGCCGACGACCCGGCAGGAAAGGTGGCACAAAAGGAACTTCCCGGCGGAGCAGCACAGTTGCTCGACATTCCGCTCAACCCGTCGAAGAAGCTGCGCCGCCTCGTAGTGCGCACACTTGCCAACGATGTGGTTGTGGGACTCATGGCGGTAACTTTGCAGAAGTAATCTATTAAGGTGGTTCCATAAATTAGCTTTGCCAGATAGCGAGGCTGTTTTATAGAACCACCCTTTAGTAATGTTCAAAAAAATAAGTTGAACAAGTTTGCTTTATATTTTTAGTCGGTTTTGCCGACTTCTTTGAAGGAACATAGCGGGGCTATGCAACTGAAAAGAAGTCGGCAAAACAATCTTCCGGACAACCGTGCAAACTCGTTTGGGTACGAGGTTGGCGGTGTGGGTTATCCCGCTACGGTAAAGATGCGTATTTCCGGGTCAGTCTGAAAATAGGGCGACAGACCGGTTACCACGTCATTGGTGAACATTTCCGACTGAAGGTATGCGGCGGCGTGCTCCTTGCTGTCGAATCCGTGAAGCACCTGTACATCCTCATCGCGCACGAGCAGTTCCTTGCTCATTGCTCCCTCAATGGTGTCGAGGAACGGCTGACGATAGTCGAAATAAACTTTTGCTGCATTTGCACGGTCACTCTCTTTGATCTTCATCGTAATCTGAAGATAAGCTTTTGCTTTTTCCATTTTCTTGTTGTTTAAATTGGTTATACTAATCTTGTCACGTGTCTTATTGACAGGTGCAAAGTTAGCATGCAGGGTGGTCTGCCAATGTGATTTTTATTGTATGAAAATGGTAGATTCGGGAAAGTTTCAGCAAACAGACTTCATGGTTCGCAATTATACCATGCAGGATGCAAAAATCACCATTCGCATGGCTACAGAGAAACGTAGTGCCTACATTACAGCGGGCACCACGAACTTCACAAGACAGTAGCCACCGCCCACAAGCCAGCAATAGAGTATGGCGGCAAGCAGGAAGGGCTTGAAGCCGGCTTTCTTGAACTTGTCGAAGCTTGTTTCTGCACCCAAGGCAGCCATGGCCATCGTGAGGAGGAAGGTGTCGAGACGGTTTATCCATGCCACGCAGCCAGCCGAGAGAAGACCGAGAGAATTGAAGCCGATGACCACCAGGAAGAGTATTGCAAACCAGGGAACCGTTATGTTTGCCTTGCCATTGTTGTCGTCACCCTTTGCACTATGGCTTTTTGCCACGGCCCATGCGATGACGAGCAATACGGGTACGAGCATCATTACGCGTATCATCTTCACGATAATGGCAGTATTGCTAACCTCGCCGCCCATGGCGTTTGCCGCACCCACTACATGAGCCACCTCATGCACCGTTGCTCCGGTGAAGAGTCCTGCCATATTGGGCGTAAGGTCGAATATCCCGGTACGATAGAGGATTGGGTAGAGAAACATGGAGAGAGTGCCGAATATCACCACCGTGGCTACGGCTACAGCCGTCTTGTAGGGTTTGGGGCGAATAGCTCCGTCAACGCCAAGCACGGCAGCCGCTCCGCAGATGGCACTACCGCAGGACGTGAGCAGGGCTATGCTCCTGTCAATCTTCAGCCAACGTCCCACAAGTATGCCCAAGCCGATGGTGCCGCACACAACAACTGCATCAAGCGCGATTGCCGTAACACCCACGTTCATGACATCCTGAAACGTCAGTTTGAAACCATAGAGCACTATGCCTGTGCGCAACACTCGTTTGGAACAAAACTTTATACCCGGAGACCATGACGCAGGCATTTTTCCACCGCAACTGTTGGCAAAGGCCATTCCTATTACTATACCCACAACCATAGGGCTTAATGACAGAGCCTTAATCCACTTCGTGCCTCCTACAAGAAAGGCGACACATGCAAAAAGCGTGATGAGCAGTATGCCGTAAAGCTTACCGCTTTTTTCTTTTGACAAATTCATAGTTTTCTTATCTACTGTGTTTATTTGATTTGCAACAACGTTCATGACGCGCTGCTTAGCGGCTGCAAAATTATCACTTCCTCTTAAAACAACCACGCAAAACGATGTTCTTAAATGGTAAATTCGGGAATAAACTATGTGCATCCCCACTAATATTCAAAGAAAGAGTTGTAACTTTGGAGGGTGTAAGTGACGGTGAGACATGAACAACGAAGATGTAAATTCATTCAAAATTGGCGAGAACAGCCACTCGGGACTGGAACTGGAATTGCATTTCATGCCTAAGTTCTTCCACGAAAACGGATGTGGGAACATGCCGCCACATGTGCATGAATTCTACCAGATAGTATGGTTTCGCCGTGGCAATGGCACGCACCGCATTGATTTTGTGGACTATCCAGTCAGAGACAATACGATATTCTTCATCTCGCCCGGGCAAATCCATGCTTTTGACGGCAATGACGACTACTCCGGTGTGATTGTTCTCTTCAACGCAAGCTTCCTTGTTGACGAGGAAACCAGCGAGAGCATATTCCTCAAGTATAATGTGTTCAATGCCTATGATTCGTTGCCTTATTACAAGGTAAACGAAGAAGAGGCGGAACGGCTTATGCTTCTGGTAAACGAGATGAACAGAGAGTATTCGCTAACGGGAGCTTTCGCCCACAAAGACTATATGCAATACCTTGTGCGCCTTTTCCTTATAAGGGTACAGCGCAGCGGAGAACGTCAAGAGTTGCCGAAGCTCTATGTATCCAGTATTGCCAACCGCACGTTCGTACGCTTCCGACAATTGCTGGAACAGAACTTCCGCCGCATACATACAGTTAAGGAATACGCCGACATGTTGAGCATATCTTCGCGCACGCTGACAAAATACGTAAGCGAAAGTGCGCACACGTCCCCTTTGCGCATCATCAACGACCGCATCGTACTTGAGGCAAAGCGGCAATTGCAGCACACGGCATTGAGCATTAAGGAAATCGGCTTTTCGTTGGGCTTTGAAGACCCTTCATACTTCGTAAAGTTCTTCAAGCGCATGACCGGCAGTATGCCTGGCGAGTTTAGAGAACAGCACCCGTGAAGACAATACAGGTTAAATTTTTACACACAAGACAAATGACTAAGGAAGAACAGCAGAAACTTGACGAGCAGTTCATGCGCAAGGCATTGGCCGAGGCCGAAGAGGCTCTTGCCGCCGGAGAGATACCCATCGGAGCGGTCGTGGTGTGCCGTGGATGCATAATAGCCCGTGCGCACAACCTCACCGAAACCCTGTGTGACGTTACGGCGCACGCCGAGATGCAGGCCATTACCGCCGCTGCCAACATGCTCGGTGGCAAGTATCTGACCGACTGTACGCTGTATGTAACCGTGGAACCGTGCATAATGTGCGCCGGAGCAATAGGCTGGGCGCAGTTGCCGCGCATAGTGTATGGAGCAAGCGACCCCAAGCGTGGCTATGCCGACCATGCCCCGCACGCCATGCACCCCAAAGCCACAGTAACCAAAGGGGTGCTTGAGGAGGAGTGCGCACGGCTCATGACCGACTTTTTCAAGTCAAAACGCTGACGGCACAAGTGACAAACATGGGAGATGCGTGCATACTCTCCCACTCTATAATTTTCCAATTCTTTGCCTTGTTCTTGTTCGGGATGGCTTCGGGATCCGTTCGGGACGCAATGTCTACGACCTTGGCGCAGTCATTCTCCAACAATACGGCATATTGACAAGCACAATACAGCATATTGACATCCTCAATACGCCGTATTGTGAAATCAACATATTCAGCAACCCCTAAACAGACCCATTTGCTATTGCTGTACTAGTACGAAAAGTAGTAACCATTCAGCAATAGCAAATGGGCAAGTCTCATTCGCTATTGCTGAATGGTTGCCATGGATGCGAAGTTACAAAGAAACTATTAAAGGGTGGTTCTATAAATTAGTTCCTTCTCTTATGAGAAATCTCCGTTCCGTAGTACGGAACGGAACTTTCAGTTGGACAAAGACACAATTTCTATTAG
>CAVAQY010000074.1:0-12230 GCA_963590865.1 Bacteroidaceae bacterium
TTGACCTCGTTTTGGTACGGCGGGGGCGCCGTACCTCCTACATTAGCCAATTCTCTAATTCTTGACCTTCTTTCGTCCTGGATGCTCCGTACCTCCTGCATTTTATAATTCTCTAATTCTCAAATTCTTGACTTCGTTTTGGTACGGCGGGGGCGCCGTACCTCCTACATTAGCCAATTCTCTAATTCTTGACCTTCTTTCGTCCTGGATGCTCCGTACCTCCTGCATTTTATAATTCTCTAATTCTCAAATTCTTGACTTCGTTTTGGTACGGCGGGGGCGCCGTACCTCCTACATTAGCCAATTCTCTAATTCTCCAATTCTTGACCTTGACTTTGTTCGGGATGCCTTCGGGATCCGTTCGGGATGCGACTTAGAGAGGTACGCCGTCCCCAACGTACCATTGTAAACGGAGAAATCGCAGGAACATGAGCGTCTCTACTGTTTTTCATCGCCCTACATGGCCGTAAATAGGGGAAAAAGCAGTAACTTGCAACGTTTTTCTTACGAACAAATGCATAGACCATATACATATATAATACACTTGCTGTTGAAAACTGTCTTGCTGTCAGCACTTTTACACTCCGTCAGCATCAGGGCACAACAACTGCAAGCCACCCTATCGCACTACTCCACCGACGACGGACTGCCAAGCAACGCCGTTGCGGACATCAGGCAGGACAGCTACGGTTATCTCTGGATAGCCACATGGAACGGACTGGCGCGCTTCGACGGTTTTTCTTTCCTCAACTACAACACGGGGGTGGACAGCAACATGCCGTTCATGCACAACCGAATACTTGACATCACATTCGACAAGGCGCAGAACGTATGGCTCCGTATGTACGACGGCCGCATCTTTGTGCTCAACCGCAAAACGGAACGCATAGAGAACCCGATAGAAAACAGGTTTGACAACCGCGAAACGATGACGGACATTCCGCTTTGCTGTGCTGACGACGGCAGCATTCTGGCCTTTGTTCCCGACAAGGGACTGCTGGAAATGCGGCTTGACAGCCGTGGATACCAGGCGGAAATGGTGCGCATGAACGCCAAAGCCACCTGCATGGACACGGGAAAGAACGGCACAGTGTGGATTGGAACGCAGGACGGACTGTTCAAGCTCAGCGGGAAACACTACGAAAAGAAACAAAAGGCGGAGACAACGGGCAGAGTGATTTGTATCTGCACTTCAGACAACGGCGTGTTTGCTGGCACTTTCGGCGGCGAGATTGTGGCTCTTGACCACAACGGCAAACGGCTCAAGACATGGAACATCGGAGCTAAGGTGGGTTCTCTGTTCGCCGACAGCCGTGGCAACCTGTGGTTTTCCGTGGACGACAGTGGAGTAAGACGGCTCGACATGGCCACAGGAGAGGTGAAAACCTACCGTCACGAGGTGTCGGTACCAAAGGACGACGCGATGAAAGCTGTCGTCAGCGAGGTAGACGGTATCGTGTGGGTAAGGATGAACCGTGGAGGTTTCGGCTACTACAACCGCGCCGCAGACCGTGTGGAATACTTCTACAACGACCCTTCTACCGCCTGGTGTCTGTCAAACGCCGTGGGCTGCTTCAACGTCTCGCCCGAAGGCATCGTTTGGGAGTCCACAAGCCGTCACGGACTGGAGCGGCTGGAGATAATAAAACCCACGATAGCCCTCATAAAACCGTTCGGCACGCAGGAGAAAAGGTACGTCAACAACATACGGGCCATACACTATGACACGCACAACAGGATGCTCATGGTGGGCAGCAAGAACAGCGAACTGCTGATTACCGACCAGAACGGACTCCAGACCATGCTGCAAACCGACGACAAGGGAGAACCTCTGGGACGCATCTACGACATAACGCAGGACAACAGCGACAACTACTGGATAAGCACCAAAGGTGACGGACTGCTGAAGATGACACGGAACGGCAACGGCTACTCGTTTACGAGATACAGACATTCGGCGGCAAACAGGCAAAGCATCAGCTCCGACAACGTGTACTGTACTGTGGTTGACGACAACGGCAATCTGTGGGTGGCCACATACGACGGCGGAGTGAACATACTCACCCGACGGAAAGACGGCAAGGAGGTATTCATCAACACCAACAACGCCCTGCGCCACTATCCCAAGGGAGCCTACATGAAGGCAAGGACTCTGACCAAGGACAAGGAGGGCAACGTCTGGGTGGGAACAACCGACGGACTGCTCGTGATGAGTTGCCGCAACGGTGTGGTGAAGGCAGAGAAGGCTTCGGGAATGTATACGGGTGCCAACGGATTGAGAAGCCTCGACATAGTGTGTCTGGCCTGTGCTCCCGACGGAACGGTATGGGTAGGCACCAACGGCGGCGGACTAAGCCGCTGCACAGGGCGCAACGCAAACGGTAAATGGACGTTTGAAACGTTGAAGGCCAAGACAGGAATACCGTCGGACGAGGTGAAGAGTATCACGTTTGACCGCCGGGGCAACGTATGGTTTGCCACAGACCACACCATCTGCTCGTTTGACAAGCGCAAACATATTGTCAGCAGCTTCGGAATACAGGACGGAGTGGACGACACCACGTGCTCTGAAGGCTGTGCGGTGGCTCTTCCAAACGGCAAACTGTTGTTCGGAACAATAAACGGCTACTATATTGTCGACATGAAACGCATTGGCAGTCAAGCAAAAAGCGGACTCCGACTTACCATAACCGACTTCTGGCTGGACGGCGAGCGCACGCCTTTATACTGCGGCACAGGCAACGGTTTGCCCGACGAAATGACCGTGACCCTGCCGCACCACGGCTCGTCGGTGGGGTTCTGTTTCGCCTCGCTCAACCACAAGTTGCAGCGCAGAGTACACTACCAATACCTGTTGGAAGGCCACGACAAGCATTGGCACGATGCCGACGAAACCCGTACTGCGGCCTACAGCAGTCTTCCTGCCGGCACCTACACCCTGCGGATAAGGGCGTTCATACTCGAATCGCCCGACTCCAGCGACCAATGTTCTGTGGTGATTCATGTGCCGCCCCACTTCCTGCTGTCAGCCAAGGCCGTGTGGATTTACATCGTAATGATTGTTTTGACGGCCATACTGTTGCTGCACATAAGGCAAAAGCGGTTGGCACGGTTGGCGAAAATGAGGGTACTGAAGATTGGTCCGCAGGAGATTGCATTCGCACAAAAGGCCGATTACGACTTCGTGAAGCAACAGCTCGACTGGCTGGAGAAGCACTTCTCCGACTCGTCGCTCAAGGTGGAAGACCTCGTGGCGGTGTCGAAGATGAGCCGCACGTCGTATTACAACGAATTGAAGTCGCTCACAGGACTGTCACCAAAGGAACTGGTGTCTGACTTCAGACTGAAAAAAGCCAAGATGATGCTGGAAAAGACCGACACGACCGTGGCGGAAATAGCCTATAAGACCGGGTTCAACGACCCTGTGTACTTCACCCGACTGTTCAGAACAACGTTCGGAATGACACCCACACAATACAGGAAGGAAAGCAACGGACAAGAAACCACCGAAAAACCATAGGACATGGGAAAACCACTCATAGTTTACAAGGCAAGTGCCGGTAGCGGCAAGACGTTCACCCTGGCCACAGAATACATCAAGTTGCTGGTGGAAAACCCACTTTGCTATAAGTCCATACTCGCCGTGACCTTCACCAACAAGGCCACGGAGGAGATGAAAAGCCGCATACTGAGCCAACTCTACGGCATTTGGAAGCAGTTGGACGACTCTGACAGCTACATGCAGAAGGTGTGTCAGGAACTCAAAGCCAGCCCTTCCTTTGTGAGCAAGAGGGCGGGCATTGCACTCAACCTGCTGCTCCACAACTACAATCACTTCCATGTGGAGACCATCGACTCGTTTTTCCAACGCGTACTGCGCAACCTGGCTCACGAACTCGACCTCACTCCCACCCTGCGCATAGAGCTTGACAGCAACCAGGTGGAGGAGTTTGCCGTGGACAGTCTGGTGGAAAGCCTCGACAAACGGTCGGAAGAGCTTGGCTGGATCATGCGCTACGTGTATGAAAAGATTGCCGACAACAACAGTTGGAACGTCATCGGTTCCATAAAGGAGTTCGGACAGACCATCTTCAAGGACTACTACCGTGAGTCGGGAGAGCAGCTCATGGCCAAGATGGAGGACAAAAAGTTTCTCGAAGGCTTCATCAAACGGCTAAAGACAGACAGGGACAAGGCGCGGGAAACCATGGAAGACTTTGCCGACAGGTTCTTCAAGATACTGGAAACCGAGGGGCTTTCGGTTGACGACCTGTCGAGAAAGAAGTCCGGACCAGCCGGTTTCTTCCTGAAACTGAAACAGGGCAGACTGGACGAGAGTCTTGAAAACACCTACGTCATGGCCGCCGCAGACTCGCCGGAGGCATGGACTTCAAAGACAAGCAAGCTGCGCGAACAAATAAAGTCCGTGGCCGAAGCACAGCTGATGCCGCTACTGGCCGAAGCCCTCAGGGAGCGACCTGCGCAGTATGACACGTTCATGTCGTCAAGCCTTACCCTCAAGCATCTCTACAAGTTGCGCCTGCTCGGCAGTATCGAACGGAAAATACGTGAAGTGAACGAGGATGCCAACCGCTTCCTTCTTGCCGACACCCAGCACATTCTCCATTCGCTCATAGGGGAAAGTGACTCTCCGTTCATATACGAGAAGATTGGCACCCGGCTGGACCACATAATGATAGACGAGTTTCAGGACACGGGCACTCTGCAATGGGCCAACTTCAAGACCCTACTGCTCGAGTGCATGAGCCGCAGCGGAGCGTCAAACCTCATAGTGGGCGACGTAAAACAGAGCATTTACCGATGGCGTGCCGGCGACTGGCGACTCCTGAACGGGATAAACAGTCAGTTTCCGCAACCCAGACAGCAGCTTGAAATACAAAACCTCGACACCAACTACCGCTCAACGAGACGTGTGGTGGAGTTCAACAACGCATTCTTCACCGAGGCGGCACGGCTGGAATATGAAAACCTTGGCAACGGCAATGACAACGAGGCGGCGCAGTTGCTTCAGGCATACGGCGACGTGGAACAAGAGGTACCTGAAAGGCGCGGCAACGACGGTTATGTAAACGTAACCCTATTGCCGGCCGAGGACAGCAATGCCTGTACGCTCGAAAGAGTGGGCGACATTGTGGAGGAACTGATAGGGAAAGGAGTGGAGGCACGGCGGATTGCCATACTCATAAGAACCAACAAGTACATACCGCTCATAGCGAAATACATGTCGGACAGGCTTCCCAATATCCCTATAGTTTCCAACGAGGCGTTCCGTCTCGACGCTTCGCTTGCGGTGAACACCATCGTCATGGCCATGAGGCTGCTGCTCGACGGCGACGACTTGTTGGTAAAGGCTGCTCTGGCAAAGGTTTACCAAACGAAGATACTTGGGAGGGACGTGCCTGACAGCGAGTTGCTCACAGACAGCAAAGCCTTTGACAGTCTGTTGCCCGAGGATTTTGTAAACAAGCGCAGGGAACTTGTGCAAATGCCGCTGTACGACATGGCCGAAAGCCTGTATTCAATGTTCGGCATAGACCGGCTGGAGAAGCAAAGTGCCTTTGTATGCGCCTTCTTCGACAGGCTCGGCAAACTTGCGGAGGAGAGCTTTGCCGGAATAGACACGTTTCTGGAGGAGTGGGACGCGCACATAGGTGCAAAGACCATACAGAGCGACGATGTTGACGGCATAAGGCTTCTGTCGATACACAAGAGTAAGGGACTCGAGTTTGACAACGTCATCATTCCTTTCTGCGACTGGAAGCTGGAGCAGACGGGGGTGCTGTGGTGCAAACCCGACAGGGAACCGTTCAACGAACTGCCGCTTGTGCCGGTGGAATACAGCGGCAAGGCTCTCAAGAACACGGTGTTTGAAAAGGATTACAACCACGAGCACTTCCAGAACACGGTGGACAACCTCAACCTTTTGTATGTGGCATTCACACGTGCAAGCCACAATCTCTACGTAATAGGTGCCGACAGGGGTGGCAGCTTCCGCTCCGAAACCGTCAAGGCGGCCTTGCCGGAAGTGGCAAAGAAACTGGACGGTGCTGTCTTGTCGGGCGACGAGGACGGCCAAGAACCTGTCGTGTTTGAATACGGGCAGCAGTTCATCGGCGCAAATGACAAAGGCGACAAGCCCACAGACAACGTGTTTATGCAACCGGCTGACGACATCATGCTGAAGATGCAGGTGTTTGAAAGCCAAACGGAGTTTCGCCAGAGCAACCAAAGCCACGAGTTCATTGGAGAGAACGAGGAAACGGAACAGCACAAGTACCTCAATATGGGTAAGATACTGCACAAGGTGTTCTCCACAATACGCACAGCCGACGACATCGACGGGGCGTTGCAACAGATGGAGAGCGACGGTATTCTGTATGAAGAGGGACAGTCGCGCGGACAACTCGTGAAGATGCTGGGCGAACGGCTGAAGAACAAGCGCGTGGCCGACTGGTTTTCTAACCGCTGGACGCTGTTCAACGAGTGTACGATACTTGCCAAAGACCCGCAAACGGGCAAGGTCATGGAGCGCAGACCCGACCGGGTAATGACCGACGGCAAGGAGATGATTGTGGTGGACTTCAAGTTTGGCAGTCCGAAAGAGGAGCACAAAGCGCAAGTGCGGGAGTATATGGATCTGCTGACGGCCATGGGCGGCTACAGTAGTGTCAGCGGTTTCCTGTGGTATGTTTACTCAAATAAGATTGAAAGCGTATGAAGACTTTTCTTGAAAGTGTAGCCGACGACATTATAAGGAAGTACGGCTACGACCTGTCGCGCATTACTGTGGTGTTCCCCAACAAGCGTGCTTCGCTCTTTCTCAACTCCATTCTTGCCGAGAAAGCGGAACGCCCGATATGGTCGCCAGCCTATATTACCATAAGCGACTTATACAGACAACACTCAAGACTCGCCGTCGGAGACCAGCTCAAGTTGATTTGCGACCTCCACAAGAGTTTTGTCGAGTGTACGGGGATAAACGAAACGCTCGACCATTTCTATGGTTGGGGACAGGTGATGCTGGCGGATTTCGACGACATCGACAAGAACATGGCCGATGCAAGCAAGGTGTTTGCCCACACGAGAGACCTGCACGAGCTTGACGACGTGTCGTATCTCACCAAAGAACAGGTGGCCGTGATACGCAGTTTCTTCAGCAACTTCTCGGAAGAGCACAACTCTGAGTTGAAAAAACGGTTCCTGCAACTGTGGAGCCACTTCTTTGACATCTATACGGCGTTCAACAAGCGTATTGAAGCGGAGGGACTGGCCTATGAAGGCGGACTGTACAGGAAGGTGGTTGCCGACGAAACGGTGGTCTTCGAACGTGAAAAATATCTGTTTGTGGGTTTCAACGTGCTCCAAAAGGTTGAGCAGCTGCTGTTCTCACGCCTTATGAAAGACGGCAAGGCGGCGTTCTACTGGGACTTCGACCGCTACTATATGGGCAAGGGCAACCTGTCGGGCAACAAAGACGGACGGGTGGACAACGAGGCCGGCCACTATGTGTCGGCCTATCTGGACGCTTTTCCCAACGAACTGGACAATTCCTCCAGCATATACGACAACTTCAAAAAGCCGAAGGACATCACCTACATAGCCTCTCCCACGGAGACGGCCCAAGCCCACCACATCAGCACCTGGCTGAAGCAGGAAGACAGGATTGCGGCAGGACGGAACACGGCCATTGTGCTGTGCAACGAGAAACTCCTGAAGGCGGTTGTCAGAAGTCTGCCGGGCGAGACTGGGCCGGTAAACATCACCACCGGTTATCCGCTTGCCCTCTCGCCGGTAAGTTCGCTGGTGGCTGCGCTGTTCAACCTGCGCATTTCCGGTTACATCCCCCATTCCGACAGATACCGGCTGAAAGCTGTGCGCACGGTTCTCGCCAATCCGTATATGGTTTATCTGTCTGACAGTTGTGCCGAACTGCTGAAGCAGATTTCAAGTCCGCCGATGTACTACATCCCTGCCGACCGGTTGTGCATCGACGAGCACACATCCATGCTCTTCTGCACGGCTGTGCCCGACGACGGAAGGTCGCCTTCGGAGCGCATGACCGACTGGATTGCAGCCATTGTCAAGACCGTTGCCACAGGTGCAAATGCCGCCGGAGCCGACGACCCGCTGCTCCAGGAGTCGCTGTTCCGTATGTTCCAGATTATGAACAGGCTCAAATCGCTCATCGCTTCGGGCGACTTGTGCGTGGACATCATCACTTTGCAGAGACTTGTCAACCAGATAATACAGTCCACCTCCGTCCCCTTCCACGGCGAACCGGCCGAAGGGGTGCAGATAATGGGCGTTCTTGAGACACGAAACCTCGACTTCGACCATGTGCTGCTGCTCTCCTGCAACGAGGGGGAAATGCCCAAGGGGGTCAACGACAGTTCTTTCATTCCCTACAACATAAGGAAAGCCTACGAACTGACCACAATAGACAACAAGGTGTCGATATATTCCTACTATTTCCACCGACTGTTGCAACGTGCAAGCGACATTACCATAATGTACAACAACTCCACATCGGACGGAAAGACGGGAGAGATGAGCCGGTTCATGCTGCAATTCCTCGTTGAAAGCGGCCACGACATAAAGAAGAGGAAACTGCTTGCCGGGCAGGAGCTGATGCCCAACGTGCCCAAAGCCATTGCCAAGGACGGCAAAGTGATGGACTTGCTGCTGTCACGCTTCGACATGGCGAGAAACGCCGACCGCAGCGACAGTCCGCTGCTTACCCCTACGGCCATCAACAAGTATCAGCGTTGCCAGCTTCTCTTCTTCTACAACTATGTGTGCGGACTGAAGGAGACGGAAGACCCTGATGAAGACAAGATGCAGAACCGCCTCTTCGGAAACATATTCCACGGGGCGGCGGAGATTGTCTACCGCAGCATCATGGGACAGGGGGGACGGCACATAAGCCGTGAAGCCTTGGAGAGTACGCTGAAAAGCGGTGTGCTCATAGAGCGTGCTGTGGACACCGCCTTTGCCCAGGAGGTGTTCAAGTGCGGAAACGACAGCCATCGGCATCCTGAATACAACGGTATGCAGCTCATCAGCCGTGAGGTTATCGTGGCCTATCTGCGGCGGTTGCTTGAGGTGGACGCCACGCTTGCGCCTTTCGACATTCTGGGTTTGGAGAGTTGCGTGTCGAAGAAAATCGGCGTAACGGCCGGACAACACCGCTTTGCCACCACCATTGGCGGACGCATAGACCGCATAGACAAGATTGCGGACGGTTCGGAGCGCGTAAGAGTGATTGACTACAAGACGGGGAGCAAGACGCAGGGCAGTCTGAAGTCGGTGGAAGCCATCTTCAGCGCAGACGGTCTGAGGAACCACAGCGACTACTATCTGCAGACATTCCTCTATGCCGCACTCGTCAGCGACAGTCCTTCCGACAATCCGTCGGGGCTTCCGGTCAGTCCTGCCTTGCTGTTCATACGCAACGCCTCGGCCAAAGACTACGACCCGACGCTCTGTCTGGACAAGGTTCCGGTGAGGGACATCCGTACCGTAAGCAAGACTTTCGGCGAGATGCTCACCGGAAAGATTGCGGAGATATTCAATCCCGACATACCGTTCCAGCCTACCGACAATGTTGACCTGTGCTCTTCATGCCCCTACTTGGGTGTCTGCCGGATGTATTCCACTTAAGGCACAGACAAAACTGCCGCAGACCAACACGTCTTCCCATCGCCATCAAACGTACAAGAGATGTGCTGAAAACGTTATTTATCAGCACAATAACGATAATTGTACATTTGTTGGCGATAATTGTACACGCTAAATCCGGCACTTAACTAAATTTGCGACAGACAAAAACAAAGCCCGACGCAAGCTGCGGAAAGCCCCTCAAGTGCGGCAAGCAATAGCGCGGACGGCGAAGACGGTGCGGCGAGCACCATTGAGAAGATAGACTTATTGTCAACATATAACTATGATTTATGTAACTAACGTTCTTTATCAACTATGTTAGAGACAGTAGCGCAGGCAATGCGCAATTGTCGTGCAACTTCAGAACAGGCGGAACGGATGTGACATCTCTACTATCATTACATAGGCAACGCCTGTCAAAAGAAGAAGCAACTGTCGGGATAACACACTTCTTACAAACAAAGGCCAAGCGTTGGCCCATTTAGACAAAAGCGGTGCGTCCCCCTACTTTCCCGTTAGAGGGATGCACCTTTTGACTTTTACCGACAAAGAAACCCAGGGCGGGTTCTGTAAATTGCCGCCGTAACTTCAAAGAGACCTAAACCCACTATCACATGAAGAAAATACTCGCTGTGTCACTTATGGCACTACTGGCCTTGCAGACCGCAACGGCACAAGCTCCGATGGACGGAGGCGTATGGAAAGACAACCAAGGGACGCACATCAACGCCCACGGTGGAAACATCCTGAACTACAAAGGCACATACTACTGGTATGGGGAGAGCCGTTCCAATGGCGGGAAGCCCTACAGTTCGCTCGGCGTGAGCTGCTACACGTCCAAGAATCTCCGCGACTGGACCAACCGCGGACTGGTGCTTCCCGTATCTGAAGAACCGGGAAGCGACATCGAGGGCGGCTGCATCATAGAGCGTCCAAAGGTGGTTTACAACGCAAAGACACGCCAGTTCGTGATGTGGTTCCACCTCGAGCTTAAGGGACAGGGCTACGGAGCGGCACGTGCCGGAGTAGCTGTGAGTGAAAATCCGTTCGGTCCGTTCCGTATGCTTCGCTCCGGACGTGTCAACGCGGGCCGTTACCCCATCGGCTTCTGTCTGCCCGACACCACCGACCTGCGCCATCAACTACTCTTTCCCGAGAACAAGAACTGGTGGACACCCGAATGGCGCAAGCAGATAGAGCGCGGAATGTTCTTCATGCGTGACTTGCAGGGCGGACAGATGTCACGCGACATGACCATATTCATCGACGACGACGGGAAAGCCTATCATATCTATTCGTCGGAAGACAACCTCACGTTGCAGATAGCCCAGCTCACCGACGACTATCTGTCGCACAACGGATGTTTCGTGCGTGTTGCTGCCGGCGGACAGAACGAAGCCCCCACCCTGTTCAAGCAATCCGACGGCACCTACTGGATGATTACCAGCGGATGCACCGGCTGGGCACCCAATGCGGCACGCCTCATGAGGGCAAAGAACATCTTCGGTCCGTGGGAACAGCTGCCCAACCCCTGCCGTGGCAACGGTGCCGACAAGACGTTCGGGGCACAGGGCACATATATATATAAGGTGGAAACGGAGTCGCAAAAACGTATGTTCAACGGAGCAGACTATGTGTTCATGGCAGACATGTGGAAGCCCGACAGTCTCGGTGACAGCCGCCACCTATGGATTCCCATAACATTTGAGAACGGAATTCCTACGCTAAGGAAATAAGTAGCCGTCTCTACTTAACGTTGCAAAGGGTAAAGCGCAAAAAGCAGCTTTACCCTTTGTTTTAGTTTGCACAGAGCCAAGGGGTACGGTGAGGACACCGTACCTACTACATTTGCCAATTCTCTAATTCTCAAATTCTTGACATTGGATTTGTTCGGGATGCAATTTGTAGTAGGTGCGGTGTCCTCACCGCCACCCTTCGTGCCTATGCAGCATATTTTCTCTATCCTGTTCACACCACCGTTTGGCTTCCTTTTCGCCCTTAGCGAGCGATTGGTACGGCGGGGGCGCCGTACCTCCTAATGCTTGCGCCGTTCGGAGGCGTAGGAGGCGCTTGGCTGCCTGTCTGGTAGGAGGTGCGTCGCCCTCGCCGCACCCTTCGGGCCTATGCAGTTCCTCACCGCCGTTTGGTTTCCTTTCGTTCTTAGCGAGCAATTGGTACGGCGGGGGCGCCGTACCTCCTAATGCTTGCGCCGTTCGGAGGCGTAGGAGACGCTTGGCTGCCTGTCTGGTAGGAGGTGCGGCGCCCTCGCCGCCACCATTCGTGCTCATGCAGTTCCACACCGCCATTTGGCCTTCCTTTCGTTCTTAGCGAGCGTTTTTGAGCGATTGGTACGGCGGGGGCGCCGTACCTCCTACATTTGCCAATTCTCTAATTCTTCAATTCTTGAGCTTGTTTTGGTGCGGTGGGGACACCGCACCTACTACATTTGCCAATTCTCCAATTCTTGAGCTTTGGACTTGCTCGGGATGCAATTTCCTGACTTCGGCGGTTTTAACATTTCCGAGGGTGCGACCTGCCTGAAACCCCGA
>CAVAQY010000075.1:0-11735 GCA_963590865.1 Bacteroidaceae bacterium
TCGGGGTTTCAGGCAGGTCGCACCCTCGGAAATGTTAAAACCGCCGAAGTCAGGAAAATCACAGGAGTTCTATGTTGAAAATCATGGGAATTTGCAGTTCTCCGGAAGGATGCTAGAATTTTATAAAAAGCAAGCCCGAAACCCAATTTTACAGGGCTTCGGGCTGAACGTTTATGCGCTTTTGGATTTTAGTGGGCGGCAATATAAAGTTATTCCTACTGCCATCGCTTGACGACCTTTACGGTACCGTCGGCATACACCTTTCGGCAAACGACAAATCCGCGAGCATCATGAGCCACCTTCCGGCCATCAGCACCATAGTATTCCACACGACGCAACGCTGCTTCCACCGTGTCGGCCACGCCCTTTACGGCAGTCTCGCCAGCAAGCGTTGACGCAACGCCGACAGCCGACGGCAGCGAGCTCTTCAGCGCCTCGGTGGCAAGAGCTGTCACCGTATACTGATACGTGCGCTCGCAGGCAAGTTCCTCAACCGTATAGCTTGTGGTCTTCACACTGTCAATGCTCCAGCTTTTCGGGCCAAGGGTCCACACCTCGTCCTTGTCGGTCTCACCTTTCACCACACGCATGCGATTGATGAACAGACGCTCGTTGGCTGTCGTTATCACGAAGCGACATCTTCGGGTGGCATTGTTATACACAATAAGATAGTTGGCTTCTGTCTTGTTTGCCTTGAACGACTGGCTGGCCAATACTTCTTTCGTATCCACATCCAGCAAATCCACCGTGAAGGCCACATTCTTTGCCGGATACGAGCGGGCATCGAGCGACAGGGTGATGACACCGCCAGACGGCTCGGCATTAAACACCGGGGTGTAGAGCTTGCCGCTCTGGCCGTAACCGCCCATACGCAGATAGCCTCCACAAGAATAAAGCAGAGCGCCATACCACGGAGATCCCGACAAATAGTTTTCGAGGGTCTCGCTAATATCCTCTGTGCCCGACTTGGGATATTCACCTTCGGTCAGCGCGCTGAAATCCTCGGAGAGAAGGAGCGGGTTGAGCGAGTCGGGCAATTGCTCGTCGATGTCAAGGCGATAGCCAATAGCGTCGTCAACAGCCTCCCAGTTGAGTGTGAACGAACGGGATGTGACCTCCGTCGGCTCTGCGAGCACCGGCCGGTGCAGCCGGTCCTTCATAAACGTGAATGAGATGATGCCGTCATTGTCCCGGATGTTGGTCAGCCCTTTTTCTGTAGGCTCTCCAGTGCGCGACAGCGAGTTGGGCGTGGAATAGTCGGTAAACATGTTGTTGGTGGCAGTCGGGAAGAGGTCGGAAGCCTCACCGTTACCCTGTGTGCCGTCGGCCTCAACCAGGTCATAGCGCGGGTAGGTACCGGCATTGACATAGTTGCCATTCCATGCCGACTCGTCATAAGTAATGTGCATAATCATCAGTCCGCGGCCCGGCTGATAGGCGTCCCAACCCACCTGTTGGCGGTTCTCAAGGGTGAAATATTCGTTGAGATTGGCAGTACTCACCCGGTAAGCCACATGATTGGCCGTCAGCTCCTTGAGCGTGATACTGTCAGAAGGAGTGTCTATCTCTGTCAGTTCCATCCATCCCAGCGAGGCGCGCTCAAAAGCCGACATCGACGGCGGTGTGTGCGACTCGTTGTTGTAGTTGCCCTGGTCCATGACGTCCCATTTTCCCACCTGCGGCGAACTGCTCTGATAGGTGTTGTACATATCGGGCAACCCGAGCACATGACTGAACTCATGACAGAACGTGCCGATACCCTCGACCTTGGTGCCGGTAGTGTACTTCAGCTCGCTCGAACAGGCGTAACGCTCCACCTTCATGCCGCCCACCGAACAGCTCACTCCAAGATTCGACAACATGGCGGCATGGGGCCAGATAGTGTTCGACGACGCTCCATAGCTCTCGGCATATCCGGCATATATCACATACACGAAATCTACGATGCTGTCACCGTCGAAATCGTATTTTGAGAAGTCAACCCCCAGTTTGTCGGAAGCGTATTCACATGCCTCCTTCACCATCAATCCCGGCTTGGAGTCGCTGCCCTGGCTATTGTTGGCTCCATAGTAAGCCATACGGTGCGACAGTTTGATTGGGCCAAACACATCAAAATCGGGTGTAAACAGTCCGTTCGACTGGTCTACAAAATAGTCGCGCGCACTGCCTGTGGCGTTCTCGAACGTGCATCCCGGGTCGTTCATCAAGCTGTGGAAAAGGTCGCTGTCATGGCCTTCTTGCATACTGTTGTCGGCAAACTCCACAAGCAGGATGACTCCCTTCAGGTTGCCTTTCGTGGGAAATGACTCACCTGGCAAACGTCTCATGCTTTTTCTCACGCCCGAGGTCTTTCCCTCATATACGCTGCAGAAGTGGCTCACGCCCCATGAACGCAGCGCCTTTCGCTCATCCTCAGAACGCAGCGAGAGGTTGTGCGCTGCCACCCCCGACGACACCAACACGCCCTTGCCCTCCTCGCAGGCATAGCACATCCGTCCGTCAGATTCTGGCACGAGCAGGAATCCGTCGGTTGTGGAAAACGAGTGACAATGCTCATCGCCTACTATCTTATAGGTCAGCACAGTGCCGTCGGCCTGTGTAACAGTATGAAGCCCGGGCCATGCTTTCACGGCCCATGCTCCAGAAGCAGCAATGGCCAACACGGCTGAAAGAATTATTTTTCTGATATTCATTTTTCTTTTCAACAAGTATCTGTTATTCTATTTTTTTTTACTTCAGCTTAAACACCTTTGTAGTCCGGCCATCCTTTACCACACGGATGATGACAGTTCCCTGCCAAGGCACATTCACTGTGGCAGAACCGCTAAACGCCTTTGAGCCAATCAGTCTTCCAGCTACATTATACACGTCAGCACGCATGGGGCCGTCGCCCGTCAGACGACAAAGATTGCCTGTGCGGAACGCCTTGACACCGTCTGCACCGTCCAGGACGGACACGCCTGCCACACCACCCGTCGGCACAACGCTCATGGCATTGACGATATACCCGGTGGAATGGTCGATTATCTGTCCCACCACATGGATGTTGCGGCGGTCAACGACATTTGCCGGAACGGGTACCGTATAGGTGTGCGCATAGTGCTCGCCGGCCACCATCGGCTCTGTGCGACACGGATCACCCTCATAAGAAGGATACACGGCACGCGCAAGGTCATTGAACACCACATCGTCGGTAAGTCCTGCTTTTTTCTCCCAACCATAAAACTCGCTGCTGTTGCCAGCATAGTAGTTGGTCTGTGAGTAGCCCGTAATGGAGTCCTCCGTCACCGTGTATGCGATATGATAGTTGGGGCTTTGCATATCGATGTCACTATAGAAGTCGGACGCCACCTCCATGGCCGTGCTGTCAACATTCCATTGGGCCGAGAGCGAATAAGCAATGTGCGAAGTGCTGGCCTGCTCCATGGCGAAAAGGGTCTTTATTTCTGTAAAGGGGTCGCCTGTCAGTCGGCGGTCTACATTACACATCGGCGCACCTGAGCATGACGACGTGAAAGACTCGTAGTTGGGAATGTCACTGGGAATCGTGAGCGTATCGCCACCGTGGGCACTAATGGCGATAAACTGCCCAGGATGAGCCTCCTTCATCAGCTCCAGGCCAACCAGTCCACGTGGACACCATCCACACCACAAGCCGGTATACTCCTCACACACCACATTGCGGCGGAAGGAGGGGTCGCGCACGGTGAGCGTGACACGGGCTGTGTCGTTGGCAAGATAAGCATCCTGAGTGCCGTTAACGGTATTCACGGCCACCCACAACTGGTGGGTGCCTTTGCTGACGGCCGGCACGGTGACGGAAAAAGTGTCGGTCATGTTGACTTGAAGACTATGTTCGATTTCCATCACCTTCTCATCGCCGTCAAAGCCATAACGCAAGGAGTAGCTGCCCACCTCGTTCGCACCTACATTGCGCACCCATCCTGTAAAGGTGGCCTCTGTGGCGCCGGATGGCGCGGTCATGCTTGACATGCCGCCCATGAGCAGTTCGTTCTCTGGCAGACGGTCGCCCTCCACAAGCGCACGGATGCAAATGGAATGTTGGGTGGAAGTCCATTTGTTCTTGCTGTTGTAGTAGATGAAGTCGCCATCGCTATAAACCTCCTTGCTGTAGCCTACTCCTCCAGCCTCGGCAAACGAGGCCTTGTAGCCTATGGCAATGTCATCTGAGCCAGTGATGTCAAATGGAGTGTTGAGTTGTATCTCATTCCATCCGGCATCCAGGCTGTCGAGTTTCTGGCGGTAGATAGGCTTGGAGTCTTCGGGACTTTTCTTGATGTAGAGATATACATTGGTGGCTGGCTTGCACAGTCCGATACTCACCTTGGTCATGCGGTTTCCTGCATAAGGGGCCACAAAAGCCTTGGGAAACTTTACATACGGAGTAATGACAGCCGAAGCGTCGCCCCATCCGCCGTCGATATTTTCTCCATACCGCAGCACCACCTGCCCTTCCGTGGTGCCCGCGAGCAGCAGCAGGAGCGACAGCAAAGATGTAAAAAATCTATTCATGTTTATGGGTTGTTGAAAACGAAACTAAGCAAAAAGAAAATGAAGAGCAAGGGCATCCCTTCATATAAATCATAGAAAGAGATGTCCTTGCTCTTTTACGTGAGAATTACTTCACAAGCACCTTCACCGTCTTGCCACCCACCTTGACCAGGTAAGCACCACAAGAAACGCTGACAGAGGTGTTGTCACCGGCTACGCCACGGAACAGGGTCTGTCCGGCAAGGTTCATCACCTCGACGCGCTGTCCTGCAGCGCCGTTCACGGTGAGGAGGTTTCGGGATGTCGTCACGCTGACGCTGCCAAGCGTCTTGGCGGCAGAGATACCGGAGATGACACTTGCCTCATAAGACTCAGAAGAGTTTGACTCGCCTTCCTTCCATACAGCCGTTACATAGTAGGTATGGTTGCCTTCTGGTGCAGCATTGTCGGTGTAGTTGGTCGAAGCCACGTTTTCGGCTATCATCTCATCGTCACGGTATACGTTATAGCCCAGCAGGGTGACGGGAGTTGTCGTTCCGTAGAGCGGTGTATAGGTGATGTCGTCAAGGAATGCCACAGTATAGGTTCCCTTTGAGCAACTGCGCAATGCGAAGTACTTGGCGTCGGCCGGGAGTGTGTACTCAAACAACTTCCAATCGGTTGAAGTCGGGATGGAGTCGCGGTCGAAGACCGTGAAGCTCTCCGGGTCTTTGTCAGTTGTCGAGTAGAGCATCTCGAATATCTGCGGGTCGCTGCCGTCGTTAGGCTTGCGGTAGTAGAACGACACATCGGTTCCGCCTGTCACCTCCGAAGAAATCAACCAGTCATCGTTGGGAAGAATTGATGTAGAGCCATCGCTTGCTGCCCAGCAAGCAAGATACTTGGTGCCGGAGTGAGGAGTGAGCACATCAAACTTCTCTATGCTGAATCCAGCTTCCTCCGGTGCCCATACCTGCCAAGCCTTGGCCTCATAGGCATGTGCTATCTGCGGGCCGTTGAAATAAGCGGTCGGGGTGCCGTCGCCATCATAGGTGGTCCAGTCGCCTATGCCGTCAATGATAAACGACTCATAGTCATCGAATCCATCGGTCACGGCATCTGCTATCTCGCTCTTGGCCGGCTTTTGCCAGGTGAGGTTCACGCTGCCTGGAGCCACGCTACCTTCCAGCTTCTCCACAGCTGGGAGTACGGACCCGTGTACATACAACTTGACCACCGCACTGGAGTCGTTGGCTATGTTGGTGTCGCCCTCGTTCACCACTGCCGCACGGTAGGTGTAGCTCTTCGCTGCCTCTGCCTTGGTGGTTGGAATGGTAAACTCAACACGGACCGCATGGTTTTGCTCGATGGCCTCGCCATACTTCTCGGCATACGGCTCACCGTTGCGTGTGAGCACCACTTTATAAGAGTCAGCCTTCTGCAATCCGTAGTTGGCCACACCCACCGTCACCGTGGTACTGTCGCCTGCCTCAACACGCTTCTTGGCAATAGCCACTGACTCCACGGCCATGTCGTTGGCCACGGCCTCGGCAATCTTCAAGCGGTCTACATAGATGGCGGCACTGGCATCAGCGGCATATCCGCCGAAGGCAATCTGCACATTCTTGGCATCCTTGCGCATAGGCAGTGAGTAGCGTGCCCAGCCGTCTTGCCCATTATTGTATTCGACGGTGACCGATTTATTCCAGCCCTCGTCGTCGTAATTGGTCCATACATCCAGCTGGAGGTCACCCTCCTCTGCCTCAAATCCGTGGTACATAAAGAACGAAAGCTCGGCATTGGCGGCATCTGCAAGCGATATGCGCGGACCCATGAGCACCTGGTTGTTGGAGTCGGCGTCGCGGAGTGCGAATTGAATCATGCCCTCGTCACCGTCATACGGCTTCACGGCAAGTCCGGAGCCTGTCACCATCTGCCAAGCATAGTTGTAAGAGTTGGCAGCGAGCGTCCAAGGATCCTTGCCAGCCACACCGCCGGCAAACGATTCTTCATAAGGACGGTCATACGGCTTACCAATCACAATGCCGGTACCTGCACCGTCAGAGGAGCCAGCCTCATTGCCAGCTACAACCAGATAGTCGAGATACACCTGCGTACCGTCGGGCACATCGTAACTCTCGTCGGTGAGGGTCAGCGCCGATGTGCTGTCAGTCACGGTCTCCCAGTGGTTCATGTAGTTGTACTCGTTATAGCGGCAGAGCACATACTTCACGTCGTCGGGATTGACATAGCCACCGTGCATGCCCTTGTCGCCCACCTTCTCCCATGTGAGCACGGCATGGTTGTCGTCATTCATTTTCACCTTGACACCTGTGGGCATAGCCGGCAGGTCGAGTCCCACCCAGTTGGTGACAAGTGCCTCGCAGCCCTGGCCGGCCTCGCTGTATGCCACGATGCGGTAGGTGACAGAACCTTGCTCCACGTCGCTGTCGGTCCAGGAAAGATGCTCACCGGGTTTCGGCGAATCAAACACATGAACCGGTTTTTTACTGTCATTGCGGTATACATTAATATAGGATATCTTGTCCAGACTGCCATCCTTGTAGGTCTTTGTAGGAGCCACAAATGAGAGGGCGTTGCTGAGCGCGCCCTTCTCGCCAGCCGTTGCCACAACGTCTGTCGAGCTTGCCGGACCGTTGAACGAGGAGTACACGTCGATGCCGAGGTTGTCGAGCAGGATGCTGACACTCTCGCCTGGATTGTCGCCATGGAGCATCAGGTAGTAATCACCGTCGTCGGGCACACTGAAGAGCAGGGAGTACTGCGAGTTGGAGTGAAGGTCGGTAAACTTCTTCACCACAATCTCGTCGCCCGTTACCTGATTCTTCTTGCCGATAAGCACCGTCATGTATTCGTTGGTGAGCCAGTTGTCATAGGTGTTAAACTTCAGGCGATAGTCGGTGTTGGCCTTCAGCTGTATCTTCGGCGTCACAAGGTAGTCATCATTGCCATGGCCTTCATAGATACCGGTGTCTACGTCGCGCACACCGTTGCCATGTAAATAGGCAAAGCCGTTGGCATTGGCCACCTGAGGCAACGTGTATACCCATGTCTGGCCGTCCTGGTTGGCGTCGATAACCTTGAAGAAGTCGAAGTCATCCTGAGTGTCAAAGGTCTCGGTATAAGGCGGAACCCAGGTGTCGCCGGCCGGGATGATATTGGAAGTGGCTGTTTCGCCCATACGGTCAGAGGCATAGGCAGTCACCTCATAATAATAGCGTGCGTGGGTGTCGGGCAGCACGTCCTTCACGGTTGTGTCCTTCAATCCCTCTGCCACCACCTCCTCGTCGGGATAGCGCACCACGCGGTAGTTGAGGGTGGTGTCGTCTATCGGTCCGCCATGGGCTGACAAGGTGGGGACCGTCCATGAAACAGTGGCATTCTTGCCGTCTTCTGTAGCAAACTGTAGATTGCCCACAGCCACGGGGACATCTGTTCCGACGAAGGTGTCTAGACGGCGCGCCGTTGAGCGTCCGGCCGCATTGCCCACCTCAATCATCACAGAATGCTTGCCGTCGGCCAAGTCGAGCGTCATCTCCACAGATTCACCTGGAGTCACGGTCTTCTCGATTGTCGTTCCACCATCGGGGGTGATGTATGCGGTAAGGCTGCCCGACAGATCCATGCCTGAGCTGTAAGTCTTGGAGGGAGCCGTGAAAAGCAGTTTGCCGTCGGCATAGCTTATCTTCGATGCGGCAGCAGGAGCATCTTTCTCGGCGGTCGGGATGTAAAGCCCCACCATGCGCTCGCTCTGTGGGAATTCCGCGATGTCGATGGCCTTGCCCGTGTGGACATCAATTCTAGTGAGGTGGGTTTTCCAGTCCTGCGTGAGGTTGGCCAGATACAGGCCGCCCGTGGCCCAGTCAAATGCGCCCGACTGGCTGGCCGTACCGTTCTGGTAACTCTTGCCGGCTTTCACGTTATCAAAAAGTTTAGTGTTCTCTTTCGTTTCCTTGTCAAACGAGTAGAGGGTGGCCGGATAGTTCATGAAGTATAGTTTGCCGTCGGGGGCAGCCGCAACCGACAACGGATAACCTGGCAGGTTGGCCAGATACTCACTGGTGTGGCTGGTGGGGTCGAACGCCAAGATGGACTTGCCATAGTTGGCGCCCCAGTATATCACATAGATCTTGCCTGTCAGCGGATCATAGGTGGCTGCCTGCATCGGAGTCACGTCCTCACCGTTGAGCTGGAAGGCGATGTCGTCTTGCTTCACCTCACCTGTTTTGGCGTCACAGATGGTCACCTTGCCGGCATTGAATATATAATAGTTGTCTTTCACGCGCACATACACAGTTCCGTTGGGCAATTTTTTTCCAGCGGCCTCTGATGTGAGGTCAATGACGGGAGCTGAATGGAACGAGTACAGCTCAAAACCGGGGGTAGTGGCATTTTGGTCTTCAGTGGATTTGTATATACCATAGACAAGCAGACTGTCGGCATTGTTCGCCGCTGCATTGATGTTGCCTGTCGCCTTTGCCTTGGGCTGCGCTTTCACATAAGAGGATTTGCAAGCCAACGCCCGGCCGGCCAGCAACTGGGCGGCGATTTCCTTTGGGGCTGTGTTAAACTTGTTTGAGGGGTTCAGCTTGATGCGGCCTGCATTAGCCTTGGCAATTTCAGACTGCGGTAAAGCGGACAATACTTTGTTGGGTACTGGCAACTGTGCGTTGAGGGACTGTGCGAAAGCCGCATTGACCGTCAACATCGAGAGCAATACCATGGAAGGTAATTTCTTATCCATACTCCTTTGCGTTTTGTGTTTGACAATCGTTTTTGACGCTGCAAAATTAGAAAAATCTGCCTGTCAACACGTAGAAACAGGTAGTGACAAAATAGTGACAAGAGTGTTAAACAGCTGAATTATGCTATGTTTTTGAGGTGTTTTGCTAATATTCAGCACCTGTTAATGGGTACAAACATTGCAAAATGACACTCATTGCATGCCCATTATATATTGGTATAAATCCGAAGAGCTTTCGAGTCCGAGCTTCTTGCTGAGCCTGATTTTCCGCCGCCGACACGATTCGGGGTTGATATTGAGCAGCGAGGCAATCTCTTTTGTCTGCATGTTCATGCGGATATAGGCGAGAAAGCGCAGGTCGGAAGAAAGGAGGTCGGGATGCAGTGACTGCAGCTTCTGCATGAACCCCGGGTTTGCGGTCTCGAAGTTCACCAAGAAGTTATCGTGCTCGCTGCTCTCCTTGAGCAGATGTCCAAGATGCTGTATGAGTGTCTTCACCGCAGGCACCGTGTTCATGCCGGCCTCGGTGTTGAGGTAGTTGAGCAAATCCTCTATCAGCTCGTTGCGCGAACTGATAAACATCGTGGTGGCCGACAGCTCACGCTGTTTCTGCTCAAGCGACTGTTTCATCATCTCCTGGCGGTAGCGTGCCTCCATCTCGACAGCCTTCATGCGTTCCTCCGCCATCTCCTTCTCACGCTGTTGTTGCTCAACCTGCATGGCAAGAAGCTGACTTTGGTGACGGGCCTTGGCTTTTTGGTTGTGCACCATAATGAAAGCGATAATCACCATGAATGCGCTGACGCAAAGGAGCATGAGCATGACGTAATGCCGTTGGCGCATCTTGGTCATGGTCTGGTCCATATCGCTTGTATAGTGGAGCACCTCAAGCTTCATGCGTGAGTTCTCGAGCAACTGCCGATTGGTGAGGCTTGCCAATGAGTCGGTGTAGACAATCACCGAGTCCTTGCAGTCGAGAGCCTCGCGCAGACGGTCTGTCTTGCGGTACAGTTCTGATACAGACTCAAAGAAATAAGGCTTGTTGCGCAGGGTAACGGCCTGCCGGGCCTCGGCCACATAACCGAAAGCACGGTGGAAATCATTGCGCATCGTACATATTTTAATCAGATAGATGAGCGAGATGTCACGGTCGGAGCGGTCGGCGGTTTTCATCGAGAGCACCCGCAAGGAGGTCTCTTCTGCCTGGGTATAGCGTTTTTGCAAAAACTGGGCCTCAGCCTTGATGGTCAGGCCATGCGCATATTCCGGTGTGCCATTGCCAGATAGCCTCATTGCCTCGGCAATGTATTTGCCAGAGGCTCCAAACCAGCCGAGCTTGTTGCAGATGAGGGCCAGGTCGGTGGTGAAGGTGCGTATCGAAAGGGTGTCTTTCTGTCGGAGGGCCTCACGGTAGGCCGGTTGTATAAATTCGTGGGCACGAAGGTAGTCCTCCTGCTCAAAATATACGCCGGCTATGCCATTGACAATCTTCGACTCCCGCTGCCATCCCAAATGGTTTTTCTTACACAATTTATAGGCTTCATAATAATTGTGGAGCGCCTCGCCATGTGCCGACATCAGAAAGTAGCACACGCCAATATCGTAGCGCGACACGCACTGGTAGTTGACGATGTCGTTCTCGTCAGCAAGCTGTCGCACCTTGAGAAAATACTTGATGGCATCCAGATACCGTCCTTGGCCGGAGGCTTTCTCGCCCTTGTCCATGAGGTCGTCTATGATTTTCTCTGTCGGTACAGCATGGGCAAGGAGTGTCACCGGACATAAAACAAGCATGATGAACACCATCCATGAAAGGCTACGGGAGGATATCCTCGGCATTTCTGATACCTCTTTAAATCTGATTTCCATATCTATATGACACAAGTTTCTTGTTTTAGGGCGCAAAATTAACCCAAGTTTGACCCTCTGTTAATTGTTCTCCTTCACAACGTCGATGCTGCCGTTGGCAAGCATCGGTTCCCCAAGGCTCCATCGTCTTGCGCTGGACGAACTCGTTGTAGTCCCACAAGGGGCGAACTGGTCGGGAGCCATATTGCCCTTGTGGCTGCCGAGCCAGGTGAGGCACTTGCCGATGTTACAAATGTCCTCCGCCCTGTGTTCTTCCTCGATAAATCCGACGTTTAGCATGACATGGTTTCTCACGCAGCCAGTCAGGTAGCGGAAAGACTCCTTGATGCAGTAATAGAACTCATCTTTGCGAGTCTTCGGATTGTATCGGAGTTGGGACATGAAGTGCATTGTAGGTGCAAAGGTATACCATAATTGCGATTTTCTTGTGTACTGCAAATGAATCTGTGAAGAAGCCAACATTGAATATCTGCGGTTTGTGATGATAAGAACCACGAGAAATCATTAATTTTTTATTGCTGTCCGCTAAAACTCAAAAGAGCATAATTATCCTGCTCGAAGCCTTGTATAATGGGACTTCGGGCTTGCCTTTTCAAAAAGTAAGCCCCCT
>CAVAQY010000076.1:0-11579 GCA_963590865.1 Bacteroidaceae bacterium
CAAGACGTCCAGCGGCACTGAAAGTAACCGTTGATTGCGATCAAGACGTCCAGCGGCACTGAAAATAACCGTTGATTGCGATCAAGACCTTCAACTGAACACGAAAGTAACCGTTGATTGCGATCAAGACGTCCAGCGGCACTGAAAGTAACCGTTGATTGCAATCAAGGCATTCAGCGACACTTGAAAATGGCTATTGATTGCATTCAAGACATCCAACGACATCCAAAGTCACACATAGTCGGATTTTCGTCTTTTCTGAAAACGTTTAGGACAACATTGACAGAAATCCGCATAAATGTGGATTGCCGGTGCGGCAATAAAGCCCTACCTTTGCAGCCGTAAACAAATAGACAGGAAAAAAACAAATAGATGGATAACAAGTTCTTTTGTGCCGCCATACTGATGGCAGGCACTGCGTTTACGGCAGGAGCAAGGCCGCTCGGCGAGAGCACAGGCCACGCTGCCGTGGCAAAAACCGACTCTTCACATGTTGTAGACCTTGACGAGGTGGTGGTGGTGGCCCAACCAAAGGAGAGCGCAACGTTGCGCCGCCAGCCGCTGAGCAGCACGGTTTTCACCGAAAACGAGCTTGACAGGCTCAACATACGCGACCTTTCCAGACTGTCATACCACGTTCCTTCGTTCGTAGTTCCGGCATACGGCTCGCGCTACACCTCGTCTTTCTATGTGCGAGGCATCGGTTCGCGCTCCGGCGACCCTGCCATGGGCGTGTATTACGACAACGTCCCGCTTGTGAACAAGGCCACCTACAACCGCCACCTCTACCAGCTTGACCGCATAGACGTGCTGCGCGGCCCCCAGGGAACGCTCTACGGCATCAACACGGAGGGCGGTGTGGTCAAGATCTACACCAAGAATCCCATGGCCTACCAAGGCTCTGACATCCGCATGGGCATCGGTACAGGACTGTACAGCAACATAGAGGCGGCTCACTACCACCGTCCGAGCGAGCATTTCGCGTTCTCTTCCGCCGTTTTCTACAGCGGTTTGGGAGGCTTCTTCGACAACACCAACCTCGGGAAAAAGGCAGACCTCACCAATGAGGCCGGCGGACGTATGCGCTTTATGCTCAAACCTACGGAGCGTTTCACGGCAGACCTCACCGCCGACTACCAGTATGTCAACCAAAACGCGTTTCCATATGGCGAGTACAAGGCCGACGGTTCGTTTGCCGACCCGTCAACCACGATAATGAACGGCTACAAACGGCAGATGGTTACGGCAGGGTTGAACCTGTCTTATGCCGCTCCACGGCTGCTGATAAGCTCAGTCACGAGCTATCAATACCTGAAGGACCTGATGCAAATGGACCAGGACTATCTGCCAACCGACTATATGCGACTGGAACAGCGGCAGAAAATGAATGCCGTTACGCAGGAGTTGAGCTTGCGAAGCCACAACTTGTCGGCATGGCAGCACGCTTCGGGAGTGTTCTTCAGTTACCAGTGGCTCCGCACAAGTGCCCCGGTATATTTTGGCGATGCCATGAACGAGCAGATAAAGGGCAGTATGCTTGGGGCGATAATGTCCAACAACCGTATACCGCAGACCGTGAAGGATATGCTCAACGGATGCACTTTCACCGACAACTATGTGCCCGGCACATTCAAAACTCCGGCCTTGAACCTCGGACTGTATCACGAAACCAACCTCAAACTGACTTCCCGCCTGACAGCAACCGTCGGTTTGCGCTACGACTATCAGCATCTTAAGATTGACTACGACACCTATTCACAGTTTCTCTTCAACTATTCGCTTTCCGCGGGCGGACATACCGTTGCAAAGAGCAACCGCTTCAGCTCGCTCCTGCAAGGCTCTGACAGCAAGGAATACAACCAGTTGCTGCCAAAGTTCGCCCTTATGTATAAGCTGAACGGCGGCAACAATGTCTATGCAGCGGTGAGCAAGGGCTTCAGAGCCGGCGGTTACAACCTGCAGATGTTTGCCGACATATTCAAAACGGAGCAGAGTGCGCTGGGCAGCAGCCTCATGCAGCTTGCACAGGGCGACTACACCTTGGCTCACACCGAAACAGACTACAGCAATGTGAACCGCACCATAAGCTATGAACCGGAGGTTAGCTGGAACTACGAGGCCGGTGCTCACCTCAATCTCTTCAGCGGAAAGGTGAAAATGGATTTCGCTGCCTTCTATATGCGCATCACCAACCAGCAGCTTTCCATCCTTGCCGGCAACTACGGCTACGGACGCATGATGGTCAACGCCGGGCGTAGCGGAAGCCTTGGCGTTGAGTTGGCCGTGCGCGGAACAGCATTTGCCGACCGGCTGTCGTGGGCTGCCACATACAGTTGCACCCGCTCAACATTCAGAGACTATACTGACAGCGTGCGCGTTGGTGAAACCTACGAGGCCCAAAGCTATCGTGGCAAGCGCGTGCCTTTCGTTCCGATGCACACTTTCAGCGCAATGGCCGACTACCGTTTCAACCTTCCGCAATGCAAAACGTTGCGGGCAGTCACTCTGGGTGCAAACGTTGCGGGCAACGGCAACACGTATTGGGATTCGGAAAACCTCTATTCGCAAAAGCTGTATGCCATACTCGGCGCACACGTAGCGTTGGATTTCGGAGCGGTGAGAGTAGATCTTTGGGGGCGCAACCTGACAAACACCAAGTACAACACGTTCCTTGTCAACAGTTCGGCTGACCGTACAACGCGTTCGTTTGCCCAGCGCGGCAATCCCATACAGGCCGGTGTTGATGTCAGTCTGCATTTCTGACATCAATACCAGCTGTTTATAAAGCGCATATTCGGCTGTTTATAATCTGAAAAAGAGCTTTATTGACGGTCAAGTTCCTGCCGCAATTGTTTGGCGTAGGCATCAAATTGGTTGCCGCAACTTGCTTTGTTCCACACGTCACCGAGAAAGGCGGCACCTCCGAAGTGCCACTTCCGCAGTTGTGCTATGCGGTCTAATGTAATGCCGCCAAGAGCTATGACCCTGCTGTCTATAATGCCGCCTACTGCTGCACTTGTCAGTTGGTCGTCGGTATAACCCGAACGGTAGTCCTGTTTCGATATACTATCGAAAACAGGGCTTAGCGTTACATAATCAAGTTGAAGTTTGCGGCTTGCCGCCTCGTCAATACTATGGCAGGAAGCCGACACGGTAATGCCGTCGGACGTGGCCGGTGGCTGTGGATTGCGTCGGTTCAAGTGTACTCCTTGCAAGCCGTAGGCGGCACAGAGACCGAAATGGTCGTGGACGACGGTGTGCCGGAGCACACTGCTTGGCAATTTGTCAAGCAATGCGGCGCAATCGTCTGTCGTGGAGTTGGGCTTGCGCAGATGCAATGTGTCAAGTCCGGCATCAAACAGCCTCTCTATCAGTTCCGCCTCATTGGGCAGAAATTCCGGTTCTGTGATGACTATGAACTTCATTGGCACAAATCTCCGCTTCCAGTAATTAAACCACGGTATTACTTCTCGCAGTCCTTGAGCGAATGGCTTATGCGTGCGGCGCAGAAGTTGGGACCGCACATGGTGCAGAACTCGCCCTCGGTCTTGTTACTCGTCTTGTAATATTCAAGTGCGCGCTCAGGGTCGAGTGCAAGGTTGAACTGGTCTTTCCAGCGGAACTCATAGCGTGCCTTGCTCAATGCGTTGTCGCGGATGGTGGCTCCGGGATGACCTTTTGCCAAGTCGGCGGCGTGGGCGGCTATCTTGTATGTCACCACACCTGTGCGCACATCGTCCTTGTCGGGCAGTGCAAGATGCTCTTTGGGCGTAACATAGCAGAGCATTGCCGTACCGTACCAGCCTATCATGGCCGCTCCGATGGCACTCGTTATGTGGTCGTAGCCGGGGGCGATGTCGGTGACAAGCGGGCCAAGAGTATAGAAAGGCGCACCATGGCACTTGTCAATCTGACGATCCATGTTGGCCTTGATCTTGTGCATAGGCACGTGTCCTGGGCCTTCGATGAACGCCTGCACGTTCTTTGCCCACGCTCTTTCGACAAGTTCTCCCATGGTGTCAAGCTCGGCAAACTGTGCAGCATCGTTTGCATCGTGGGTAGAGCCGGGGCGCAGACCGTCGCCCAGAGATATTGCCACGTCATATTTGGCGCAGATGTCGCAGATGTCGTCGAAGTGGTCGTAGAGGAAGCTCTCCTGCTTGTGTACCATGCACCACTTTGATATGATACTGCCGCCACGGCTCACCATGCCTGTCAGTCGGCCTTGCGACAGCGGCACGTTCTTCAGCCTTATGCCGCAGTGTATGGTGAAATAATCAACTCCCTGCTCGCACTGCTCAATGAGCGTGTCGCGGAAAATCTCCCATGTGAGGTCTTCTGCCTTTCCGTTTACCTTCTCGAATGCCTGATACATTGGCACAGTGCCAACAGGTACGGGGCAGTTGCGCAGTATCCACTCGCGTGTCTCGTGGATATTCTTGCCTGTAGAGAGATCCATGAGCGTGTCCCCACCCCACTTGCAACTCCAGACGGCCTTTTCCACCTCCTCGTCTATGCCCGACGTGGTGGCCGAGTTGCCGATGTTGGTGTTTATCTTCACAAGGAAGTTGGTTCCGATTACCATCGGCTCGCTCTCAGGGTGATTGATGTTGGCCGGAATGACGGCGCGTCCTGCTGCCACTTCGTCACGAACAAACTCGGGAGTGATGTGCGTGTCTATGCCAAGCTCGGCGCAGTTCATGTTCTCACGTATGGCCACATACTCCATCTCCTGTGTCACTATGCCTCGTTTGGCCAAAGCCATCTGCGTCTCACCCTCCTTACGAGAGTCAATCCACGGCTGGCGCAGTTTGGGCAAGCCCTTGCTGAGGTCTATTTCCACGTTGGGGTCGCTGTATACGCCGCTGGTGTCGTAGATGTAGACAGGAGCGTTGTCCTCCATCACCTTTTTGCCGTCAACAACGTTTACCGACGGTGTGAGGCGCACCTTGCGCATGCCGACGCGCAGCTCGGGATAGAGTTTGCCGGGCATGTAAACCTTCTCGGAAGAGGGGTATGTAATCTTAATGTTGTTGTTCATAGTCGTGTGTCAATGTGTTAATGTTCTTGTACTGGGTCGTTGATATTCCTATAATTAACTTTGAATCAGTCTGTCTCGATCATCCGCTTCATCTCGGCAACTGGGTCGGCAGCGTTGAGCACCGCTCCGCTTATGGCAATGCCGTCTATTCCGGTTTGCATGAGAGTTGGTATGTCCTCGCAGGTTATCCCTCCAATGGCCACGATAGGCAGGTTGATGCCCTTTGCTTCCATTTGCGCCACTATGCGGCGGTAGCCTTCAAGTCCGAGCACGGGTGCTAGCTTCTCCTTGGTGGTGGTGAAACGGAAAGGGCCGCAGCCTATATAGTCGGCACCTTGGCTTGACAGTCGCTCTATGTCGTCGAATGTGTTTGCCGTACCGCCTATTATGAACTCCTCGCCGAGCACTCGGCGCGCCTCACTTATCGGCATGTCATTTTTGCCAAGGTGTACACCGTCGGCCTTGAGGCTCTTGGCCAGTTCCACGCGGTCGTCCAGCAGGAAAATGGCTTCGTGTTCCCGGCACAGGGGCTGTATCTGCGCGGCTGCCTCAGCCACTTCGTCGTCGGAAGCACCCTTCATGCGCAGCTGAATCCAACGGCAACCGCCTTCAAGTGCCATGCGTGCGCCGTCAACATATCCATACCGGTCGTTGAAGTGGGTTATAAACTGTATCTGTTTCATGTGGTTTTGATGTCTATGGGCATCAGCTTTTGTGGATTGAAGAAATGGTTTACAGGCCCGTGTCCGTGCCCTATGTTCACATCCGCCCCCGCTGCTATGGCCGCCGACACGAATTCCTTGGCCCGGGCGATGGCTTCATACATGGCAAGTCCGCGGGCCAGCAGTGCCGTTATGGCTGCCGACAGGGTGCATCCTGTGCCATGGGTGTTGCGAGTAGGCACGGTCTTGGCTGTAAACGAGCCAATGAACTGTCCGTTTCCGTCGTATAACCTGTCCTGTTTCTGTCCGTTGTCGGCGGCGTGACCTCCCTTTATGAGCACATATCCGCCACATTCGCTCGCTATGAGCCTTGCCGCCTTGTCGCAGTCGTCCACATTATTTATATGTATGTCCGACAGAGCCTCGGTTTCCGGCAGGTTGGGCGTGAGGAGAGTACACATGGGCATCAGTTCTTGGCGGAATGTCTCCATTGCCTCGGGCTGCATGAGGCGCGAACCGCTTGTTGACACCATTACAGGGTCAATCACAAGGTTGCCGACCGCATATCGGGCAAGCGTGGACGCAATGGCCTTTATCGTGTCACGGTCGTTTACCATGCCTATCTTGGCGGCCTGTGGGTGCAGGTCGTCCATCACCGCACTTATCTGTGCCGCCACAACCTCGGGGCTGACGGCTTCGATAGCCTCAACGCCGAGGGTGTTTTGGGCGGTTATGGCGGTTATGGCCGAAGCAGCGTAGCATCCGAGTGCCGACATGGCCTTGATGTCGGCCTGAATACCGGCTCCTCCGCAACTGTCGCTGCCCGCTATGGTGAGGGCTGTAGGATATTGCTTCATGCTAACTGGCAGATTATCGTTTGCTCTGGTGCAGACGTGCTGTGAGAGTTATGCTGTTTCACTCAATTTGTCGAAGCACGCATCCCAGTTCTTCCACACCGGCTCCATGCCTATGCGCTTCAGGTCAGCTTCCACTTGGCGTGCTGTGCGCTCGTCACTCACGTCGAACTGAGCCAAAGCGTTGGGATAGCAACAGTAGCCGCCCGGGTCGGTGTGGCTTTCCGCACTCATGGTGGTCACTCCGAGCGTGGCCATATTGTTGCGCACCTCTGCTGTCTCGCGTGTGGAATAGGATATGTCTACGTCATGGTCGAATATGCGCATTGCGAATGTCACTTGAGCCAGCTCCCTGTCGGTCATCTCGACATTGGGCTGGAAACCTCCGTTCTCGGCTTTGCGCATACGTGGGAAGTTCACGCTGTATTGCGTGCGCCAGTAGGTCTTTTCAAGGTAGCGCAAGTGGTAGGCCATCATGACCACCTCGGTGCGCCAGTCCTCCAGACCTATGAGTGCGCCCATACCAATCTTGTGTACGCCGGCCATACCCATGCGGTCGTAGCCGTTCAAGCGCCACTCATAGTTTGATTTCGGTCCTCTTGGATGGTAAACCTTGTAGCGCGCCTCGTTGTAAGTCTCCTGAAAGCAAATCACTCCGTTGAGTCCGTGGTGGCGCAGCTCGGCGTAGTCTTCAGTTGCCAGCGGCATTACCTCTATCTGTAGGTTATTGAAGTATGGCTTGGCCAAGTCGAGCGAGCGCGCAATGTAGTCGACACCGGCTTTTGCAGGGTTCTCGCCTGTAAGAATGAGCAGGTTGTCAAACGGCGCGAGCTTCTTTATCGCCTTATACTCGCGCACAATTTCCTCCTCTGTAAGAATGGTGCGTGCCATCTTGTTCTGTACGTGGAAACCGCAATACACGCATGAGTTGGCGCATGAGTTGGTTATGTAAATAGGGATGAACATGTTGATGGTCTTGCCGAACTTCTCGCGTGTGTACATCCTGCTGAGCCGTGCCATTGGCTCAAGGTATTTCTCGGCGGCTGGCGACACCATAGCCATGAAGTCGTCAACATCGCAGTGGCTCTTGGCCAGTGCCCGACGCACATCGGCATCGGTCTTTGCCATTATCCGGGCTGTTGTCTCGTCCCAGTCTATCTTTCTTATTTCGTCTACGAACATTTCTTCTCTTTCCTTTATTAGGTGTTCTATAATGTACCATTGTTAGTCACGGCGGTAATTTATAGAAGCACCTTTACACATATACCTTATATCGGAACAGTTATCCTCCGCAGAAGGCTTTCAGTATAACAATGTCATCGCCTTCGCACAGCTTGCGTGTGTTCCACTCCGTACGCGGCACCATGTCGTTGTTCACCGCCAGTGCCACTCCCTTGTCGGGCAGTTGCTGCTCGGCGGCAAGCTCAGCCACTGTGGCTGCCTGTGTATCGGTGGGCGTGTTGTTTATCTTCACTTTCATGCTTGTGTGGTTTAGTTGAGGAATGCTGTCAATGGTGAACTTGCCTCGGCCTCAAGGTTGGCTGACTGTGAGGGAAGTCCAGCCTCATAAGCCTCGCGTCCTGCTTCAACGGCTTTCTTGAACGCCTTTGCCATGGCCACAGGGTCGCCGGCCACGGATATTGCCGTGTTGACGAGCACGGCCGATGCTCCCAGTTCCATTGCTGCCGCAGCGTCGCTTGGTGAACCGATTCCAGCATCTACTACCACAGGCACCGAAGCTTCATCGATGATGATGCTAAGGAAATCACGCGTGCGCAGTCCCATGTTCGTTCCTATCGGTGCGGCCAAGGGCATCACCGTGGCTGCTCCTGCCTCGGCCAGTCGTTTGCAAAGCACGGGGTCGGCCTGACAGTACGGCAACACCGTAAAGCCTTCCTTCACCAGTGCCTCGGTGGCCTTGAGCGTCTCTATCGGGTCGGGCAACAGATAGCGCGGGTCGGGGTGTATCTCCAACTTGAGCCAACTTGTGCCGAACGCCTCGCGTGCCATCTTGGCTGCAAAGACGGCCTCCTCGGCGTTGCGTGTGCCTGAAGTGTTGGGCAACAGCTGTATGCCTGGCTTGGCTATGTGGGCGAGCATGTCGTCGTCCTTGTCGCCAAGGCTTATGCGCTTCATGGCCATTGTCACCATCTGTGTGCCGGATGCCGCTATGGCCTCGGCCATTACTGTGTTTGAACTGAACTTGCCCGTGCCGAGAAACAGCCGGGACTCAAATTCCTTGCCTGCAATAATCAGTTTTTCCATACTTTCTGATGGTTTTGAACGTTTGTTTATTAATATGCAGGGGTCTTTTCCATGCTTACCATAGCCCCAAAACGGACACTTGGCAGCGTGTGCTGCGGAAAGAAAACGAGTAATCCCTACGCCGGCATTATCCGGATCAGGTGTTACGGGTATAATCTCAGCCCAGACAAACGTCCGAGCACCCCCACGGCCTTGCGGCCCTACTTATGTAATGTCAAGTGCAAAGTTACGGCAAAAAGCCTTGCGCCCAAAAGCGTAGCCACCATTTTTCCCCGCTTTTGGTTTTATTTAACGCTGCCGTTGCACACGTTTTGGGGATGGCTCACCTCACGATAAGCCACCCCCAATTTTCCGTTTCGTATGGATACTTAGTCCATGTGGAACAGTTCTTCGAGCGGAACAGTTACCGGGGAATTGTCCGGATTTACCTCCATTATATCGGCCATCATGTCCCACCAGCGTTGCGTAATGGGGTCTACGCTGGTTGTGTCCTGGCTGTTGGTGTCCTTGGAACATTTCTGTACGGCGAAGAGCAGATTGGTTTCCTTGTCCCAGAAGATGCTGTAGTCGCTCACTCCCTGTTCCTTAATCATCTGTTTCAGTTCCGGCCAAATGGCTGCATGACGCTTTTCATACTCTCTTTCACAGCCTTTTTTGAGGATCATTTTGAATGCAAATCGTTTCATAGTTGAATTGTTTTAGGTGTTATTTAAGTGTGGTTTTATAAATTACTGTACATTTAGTGAAATGTAATAGCCAATCTTGTACAGTTTGAATATAAACAGATTGGGATGCTTCCCCGTGAGGTTCTTCCGCTCCAGACTGCCTGCCAGTTTGTGCCACGCAAGCAACGGCTTAGTCAATCCCATCCGTGCGGCTTTGTTGATGAAACCTAACAGACTGGAATAGCCGGACAGCCTGTCCTTGAGCTGAAACAGCGTGCGCAGCGACTCTTCCGTCTTGGCCGCAAACCGCAGATTGTCCTCATAGTCGGCCAATACCACAGGATTGTCGATGTGGACAATGGCGATGCCTTTTTCGTACAGCCGCTTACCGAACATCACGTCCTCATATCCGTAGGCCGTAATGGTCTCGTCAAAGGGATTGTCGAGCATGATGTCCCTGCGAACCATGAAGTTTGTGGTTCTGAAGCTCTTGTGTCCTGCCTTTGAACGAGCCTCCGCCGTGTGTCTGTGAGCCTCGGCCTGTTCATATTTATAGCGAAGATTGTGGCAATATTCATCAGGATATTGTCCCGGCGATATTCCTCCGCAGACCACGGTCTGAGCTTTGCTGTCCAGATACCTGTCTATAAAGTCGCCGCAACCGACAACCACGTCACTGTCAATAAACAAGAGCCATTCACTGCGGCTTTCCTTTGCGAGGAAGTTCCTTATGCATGAGCGTCCCGAATTGGTCTTCCGCTCTATAAAACGGCAGTGGTCAAAGGCGTTTATCGCCCTGTTTTCGGCAACAGTTCGGCAGTCTGTCGAGCCGTCGTCGGCCACGACAATCTCGTAGACCAGTCTCTTGGCATCCCTCTTGGCAATGCGTTCGCACTGGGCACAGAGCGTTTTCACGAGTCCTACACATACATTATTGTGCGTAGGCATGAGTATTGAGAGGCTGCACTCCTTCTGTTTCATAGGCTCGCTTCCCGTCCGGGCGGTTGCGGATGTTGCGTTCTTTATGGTTATACGTTTTCTCTTTGTCGCCGACAACCGGCCGCTACATCTCTTATCATATGCGCGGCCTTTTGCAGACAAATGCTTTAGCAAAAGTAGCAAAAATCGGGAAGTCTTCCAAACGATAGCACTTAAAGCTTACGCTTTTTTGATACGGTGTATAGAAGTTAGGATACTTTTTTCAGGCCATTTTGGACAATAGGCTTCGTTGGGCAATGAAACAGGCTTCATCGGCTACCGCAATAGGCTTCGTTGGACAATGAAGCCTAACCAATATTTCAGTATTTGAATATCTTTAATATGTTACGAAAGGGATTGTCGAATACCGACACCGACAATATGTCAATTCCACACTGGCTGTTGTCAGAAACATTGTCTGCATTGCCAAGAAAATCTGCGCGAAAGGGTTGTGGCATGATGACAGCTCCATTCCTTGCCGGAATATGTCAGAAACAGCGTTTCTTGTATCACTCCAAACGGAAAGATGCTGGAAACGCTGTTTCTGTGTTCAGTCCGGAGGGAGTGGGAAAGAAAACAATGTGACTGGCCTGTTTCGCGAGAAACTATCAACGGAAACAATGTTGTCGTGACCAAGCAATCTATCTTGACGAAAATAACGGCGTTTCCACATTATTCATCATCTAAATCTATCAAACTATGAGTGAATTTACGACTCTTAGCTTGGAGCGTCTAAACAAATCTTACGGTTGGCCATATAGGGCAGGATTCCGATATTTATGGAAGGACATTCTTTGTTGGATGGCAAGCCTCCCTACATAAAAATAGGTGGCGGCATCCATGCGGAGCTTTATCGGTTTTTGCTTCATCATATTATCTCTTTATCTTTCCAAGTGAATAATGGGATATGGCTTTCCGTCAGCATCCACTTCGTCCCTTGCCACCACATGATAGCCACGGCTGGTATAGAATTGGTATGCCTCCGTGTTCTGCTCGTTTACGTCTATCTTGCGGATGTGCTTCTCCTCAAAGGCATAGTTGAGCAAGGCTGAGCCATATCCCTTGCCTTGCTCTGACGGGAGCACGAAGAGCATCTCAACCATATCCTCGCTCA